>NZ_JAFEJR010000010.1:0-117987 GCF_018555335.1 Bifidobacterium sp. SO1
TTCATCAGGCGCTTGCTGGTTGCTTGTTTATCTTGGTCGAAAACATCCTACCCAGGAAGCGCTCTTCTCTTACTCCCTCAACGGCTCAACGACGAACCCACACCCACGAAAACAACACAAGCGCCTTTTTTATAGGGCGGAGTCACGAAAGTGGTTGCACCCAATTTTTTGTTCAGCCGAATACAGTGATTGATCTGTCAGAACTCAGCTCGGGACTTCGATTGGGTTTAGTGCGACTATTTACGGAACATAGGATGATTCCCGAGGAAAGTTGCGATTGATTCGGGTGATATTCCTGCCAGCAGACGGCAGATGCTATCCAAAAGTTATCCACACCCCCGTACCGAAACACAATCCGCCATTTTCCAACGATTTCAAGCCTTCGACCACATAAGCCGAAAACCAGTCGACGCGCTTCGCGCATCCGGTATGCTAGCGCTACCGATCTTCGCGATTCAACCGAAGATTGCGCAACCGCCCAGCGAATAAGCCGCAAAGGAGCGTCATGACCGTCACCGCACCGTCCCCGTCCGCACAAGTCAGAAGAAAACGACCTTATACTGACAGTAAGGATTTCCTTACAAGTAAGAGGTTTCTCATGAATGAAGTCATGAACATTGCCAAGGTAACCGCTAAGGGACAGATCACCATCCCGGCAGACGTGCGCCAAGCAATCGGCGTGCGCGAAGGCGACAAAATCCTGTTCGTTCGCACAGATGACGGCAGCATCACGCTGCGGAACGCCAACCTCGAAGCCATTGCCGTCGCTCAGGAGAGCTTCGCCGGAGCGGCACAGGAGGCAGGACTTCAATCAGAGGACGACCTCATCCGACTTGTCAAAGAAGTACGCGCCGAACGCACGCCAAGGCACGGGTGATCCCATGCGCATCATGATAGACACCAACGTGCTGCTTTCCGCAATCATCTTCGGCTCGCATACCGTGGTCGCCACGATCCTTACCGCAAGTTCAGGAGGCAACACACTGCTTCTCTCCACGCGCTCGCTTGAGGAGGCCCGCGCCGTCGTCACACGCAAATGGCCGAAGAATACATGCATTGGATGAGTACCTTCACCAGCTTGACTATGAGACCATAGTCACACCGGAGAATCCGACTCCGGGATTGTTTGATATACGGGACCCATTGGACTACCCGATACTGTATTCAGTGATTGTAGGGCACGCCGATGTGTTCGTTACCGTAGACCGAGATTTTGAGGATGTTTCCGTCGACGATCTTGCGATCGTCACTCCGGACGAGTTTGCCGGAAAGCAATTCGGAAGATGACACGGACGACGATCTCTGTACATACGCAAGGAGTCCGGCATCCCGTTGGATGGGATGCCGGACTCCTGTGATGGTTCGGATTACGACTGATGAGCGGTAACGTTACCGATCACGCGGTGCGATGACCGGTGATCGGTAACGAACCGACTGATCAGTGACGACGCAGCGCACGGCTCGTGGCACGGGACTTCGTGTACACGAGACCAGCCGCCGCGGCGAGCAGCAGACCCGCCACCGTGAACAGCATGATGCCCGCAGCACCGGTCAGCGGCAGCTGCGTGACGTTGCGGACATTGATCACTGAATACTTGGTAATTTCAGAACCGCTAAGATCAGAGTTGCCAGAGTCCTTAGCAAGACCATAGAAGTCAGTACCGTCGAAGTACACGGCCTTGCCGCTCTTGATGGTGACCTTGAACTCAGCACGAGCTGACGAAAGGAATCCTTGAGGAGCACTGGTTTCAGAAACCTTATATACACCGTCGGCCAGTCCAGTGAACGTGACCTTGCCGTTCTCATCGGACGTCTGAACGTTTCCATCAGTCGGAGCGATCGGAACAATGTCGTCATCGTAGTTATCGTCAGAGCCAGAGATCATGAAGGTAGCACCCTTGAGAGGATTACCCTGCGCGTCCGTCTTAACGAAGGAGAATTCACCGGTGGTCAGCTTAGTCTTGTCCTCAGCCTTGGAGTTGTTGTCGTTGACTTCAACCGAGTTCACCACACTCTGACTTGGGGTGGCCTCATTGTTGATCACAGCTTGGTATTTGACATCGACCAAGCCCTTCGCGGTAGTTCCGTCGAACGTATGGTTGCGCACATACTTGCTGAAGTCGAGGATGAAGGTCTTCGAACCATTCGCTTTGAACTTCTTCTGCGTCTGCTCGTCAGCAGTGACTTGGTCATTAAACAACAGCTGATACTGGTTGTCACCATCTCCCTGTCCAATAAGGGTTCCATCAACCTTTACCTGAAGACCGGTCAAATCGATGTCCTGACCAATACCGGGCGTATCGGTAAGTGTAAACGTGTAATCAGTAAAACCAGTCGTGAATGCGGGCAGCGTGGTCTTCAGCATGTAATTGACCGTCTGGCCGACGGACACCGTGCCATCCTTGTCATCGTAAGCCTTGATGACCGGGGTCACATGGTTCTTGAACGCAACGGTGTTGCTGCCGTTCACCGGGTCAGAGATCGTATTGTTTGCTACGGTTCCGGAAGCAAGCACGATCGGCGCCGACTGGGTGACAACCTTGCCGCCATTCTCATTACGAGGATCAGTGGGATTCTGCTCAGTACCATTCGAGATGTTACCGTTGTTCGCTTTGTTACCAGTACCACTACTAGGGTTACCATTGCTCACAGTCACGTCCACGAACAGGTAGACGCCGGCAGGCAACTGCACGGTACGATCAGTACCGGCCTGTGTACCGAAGTCAATGGTCTTAAAATTCTTGGACTTGGTCACCTTGGTGTTCTTCGCCAAAGAATCAGCAAACAAACGAGTCGATCCCGTCCATGGCTGGGATTCGCTGTCCAACGCACCTTGCTGCAACGCCCACGCCATTAGATCGGTATTCCTATAGTCCGGCACAGTAAGCTGAGGATCAGAATCAGCCACGGCCGCCTCAAGCGCTGCAGTTAGAGCACTCTTATTCGCAGTTGACGCAGTCTGCACACCGTATACAGGCTTGTTTTGATCCGTGGTATCTGAATCGTACTTCACATAATCAGCCAATTTGTAGTACTTGACCTTACGGTTCTGCCACTGGTCTGGGTCATTCGCAGTGAACGTAAACGTCGCATTATCCGAGACCAACACACCACCACTGGTCTGCGTGTCATCTGCGACAGCAGAGACAGAGCCGAGGGCGAGGCCGCCGAGGAGGGTGGCCGCGGCGGCGAGGCCGGCGAATAGTTTCCTCATTCGCATGAGAAACCTTCTTTCTTGTTCCTTCTTGTTTCCTTATGTGTTTTCTGCAATCGCGGAGAACGGGCGGCCAGATGGCCGGCTCCGCGATCCGCAAATCTTGTGTTGTGAGGTGGTCGGGTGTGACGCTCCCTCAGTCACGACTTCGTCGTGACAGCTCCCTCAACCGAGGGAGCCGAGGCGGCTGCGCCGCATAATCGGGCGTACGCTAAGGCACGGCACCCGGGTCGTGGCAGTGACGCGTGATCATACGATCACCGCCTTGCGCTTGAGCCACTCGTTCGTCAGCGCCAGCGCCGCGATCGCGACCGCTGCAATGCCACCGCCGGCCAGCATCCAGTCGCGAGCCGCCCAGTTCCCCGGGCCGCCCGTCAGCGGGAGCGCCGCGACCATCTTCACGTTTGGGATGCAGTTCGTACCGCCGACCTCCGTCGAGCACGTCTCCCCCAGGTCCAGCGACGACCCGGATTCGGTCGCACCGATAGTGAAGACATACTGCTTGGTTGACTTCACATAGCCGTCAGGAGCAGCCGTCTCGGTCAGCGTATACCGGAACACGATGCCACGAGCCGCCTGTTCCGAAGTCGGACGCTGCAAACCGGACACTTTAAGCTGGCCGAGGTCATTGTTCAGATCGTTGTACGAATATGAAACGGCATTACCGCTCTCATCAGTCTGCGTCTGAAGACCAGTGGCATGACCACTACACGGGTCAGTCGACCCGCTCAACGATTGGCAGTCCACCACAGCGGCAGTCACCGAATCCGCCTCAGCCGTAGCGTCGGTCTCAATATCGCCCTGTACAATCACAGCTTCCGGTCCGGTGATCGTCCACGAACTCTTTCCGGAAACAATCACCGCGCCACCGTCCTTGGCGACCTTCTTCCACGCGATCTGTGGCAGCTTGTTGGCGATGTCGGTGACTTCCGTATGTGTATCGATCTTTGTCAGCTTCACTGTCTCCTGCGCATTAGCAGGAATCGTGAACTCGTACCGATCACCGGATTCCGGATTCCAATATCCATTCGGAATGATGGTCTCCTGCAACAGATACTTGCCCGGCTGCAGACCGCTGATGTTGAACTTGCCGGCGTCGTTGGAATGATCGGCAAGATATTCGCCGCCGTTCTCGCCTCGGGCGCAGTCGATATCCTCGTCCGTGATCTTCGTGCAATCCTGCACGATCCAGCGGGACTTGGCGTCGAGCGTCTCACCATCGGCTTGATACTTGGTCACCGTCCATTCGGAATACGGCAGTTTCTCAGCCGTATCGGCATCGACCTTGCCCCACGAGACGCCCGGGAGCGCCTTGTCGGGGATGTTGATGTCCGTATTGACAAATCCGTTGTTAGTGATCTGATCACCATTCGAATCAAGCTCATACCATTTTGCCGGTCCATTGACGATATTGAACTGGTACTCACGCGGATTAAGTTCATAACCCGTAGGCGCGACACGTTCTTTGAGAGAGTACGTTCCCGGCGCAAGATTGTTTAAGTCGAATCCGCCCGCTTCCGGATTGTTATCGAATCCGATATAGGTTCCGCTCTTGCCCATATCATCAATGACGACTGCAGACAGCGTCACGGAAGTGAATGAAACGGTAACGTTCGGTTTGCCGGTTTGATCATTACCAGATTTGACCTGATAGTTTTCAAAAGTCGGTTTCCAGCATTTTCCTGATGTATACCCAGCATCGTATGCGGAAATCGTTTGATTGTCAGCGTATGTCGCACTACAGAGAGTCGGATAATAATCGATGCTATAGGGGCCGCTCACTCCGGACTTCTTTACCGCCGCGATCATGGCTTCCTCTTCCGTATTCGCGGTCGAGCGCACATCGTCAGCGTTTACGGTCTTGGTCTGGGTCGTCAGATCCCACTGGGAGCCCGCCAGCTGCTTGGAAGAATCCTTACTATCCACCTTGCTCCATGATGCGATCCACGGGGTCGAGAAGAGCACGTTGCCATTCGTGCCGAATGCGCCACCGGACAAACGCGCGCGGTTGCCTGTAATAACGACAGCGGCGGTATTCGTGGCAGCGTCTTTCTTGGCTTGCTGTTCCTTAGCAGAACCGGTGATCACGGCTTTAAGCGCAACGCCGCGGTCTTTGAATTCCGCTTTCGTCTTATAACTATCGTGATCAGAACCCAAGGTCAGCTTATACATATGATCCGAGTACTTATCGATTTTCTCATTGGTACCGTTCTCGGCATATTGTCCGCCATATTTGGTAACGGCAACATTGTTGCCGCCTGGTTTCATAATCGTATCCCAAGTATCATGATGAGGATTCTGATATTCATCGTCGTATCCGCTGGCGTTCCGGACCGGAATACCATCGCGATACCATGTGACGGCAGACTTCGTGCGGTCGGTGAACCATGTATCCATCAGCACGAAACTCGTATCATCATGCTTTTTATGGTACGGGTTCATAATCGCGAAATCGCTGCCGGCCTCGGTTCCATCGGCCGAGCTCTCGCTGCCATCCTCGGTGCTAGTGTTCGGATTCTGGTTTTTCTGATTCGGATCAATTGATTTATCGACCCGATTGTCAAACAAGGCGATATTGCCGCCCTTGGACGCCTCACCGCTTCCCGAAGGGCACAGCCATAGACCACCGCCGAAATGACCAGCAGTATTACCGCTAGCTACCGCTTTGGCGATATAGGTTGTGGACTCCTCCTCAGTATAAATTGCGCCGCCAAGGTAGCCGGAAGAGTTGTTCGTGAATGAACCGCCCATCAGATAAGCAGTTGAATTGCCATCCTGCACAAACAGTGCACCACCGGCACCGCCGTTAGGAGTCTGCTCCTTCCCGTCGGCATCTTTCACATACTGTGTGTCGTAGATACCAGACCAGTTATGATCGAACGAAGGCTTGTTTCCTTGCGAATCGTTGCGGATATACAAGGTTCCTTGCACGTATATTGCACCACCCCCGGCACCCCAACCGTATGCACGCGAATAGTTATGGTCGAATGTCACTTTGCCCTGAATGGTCAGAGAACCACCGTCCAAGCGAACGGCGCCGCCACCACCGCGCATCTTACGGCATCCGTGGGGGTCATCATTCGTACAGTTGACAGACTGACCATTCGATTCGAAAGTCTGCTTGTTACCGGTAAAAGTGATACCAGTACCAGTCGTATCGGTGTCTGTATCACCTATAGCGGCGATGATGCTGGTAGACCCACGATCCTGCGAAATGGCACCGCCGCCGTCACCAAGTGCTTTATTATCGGCAAATTTGCCACCGCTGATCTCCAGCGTGCCATTATTCGAAACGACACCGCCATCATTACGAGATTCATTACCGGTAAACGTGCCACCGCTGATCTTCAGATCGCCCTCATTGAGGACAACGCCACCATAATTCGCGGAATTATCGGTGAATGCGCCGCCAGCAACAGTCAGTTTACCGCCGTTCCACGAAAAGATAACGCCGCCACGAGCTTGGCCGCTGGTACGGTTCCCGTCAAACGTGCCGTCATTGATGACGACGGTGCCGCCGGTGTTGCGAATGACACCACCACCCTTGGAATCATCAGTACCGGTAGCGTTGTTGTTCGAGAACATGCCGCCATCGATAGTCAATGTCGATCCGGCGTTCATCATGACAACACCGGCATTGACGGCGGTATTATTCGCGAATGTTCCGTCTATGATATGAGCCGCTGCTTTGGATTCCAGCTTAAAAACGCCGCCACTCTTCCCTGTCGCCACGTTGTTCGTGAATGTTCCGTTCACAACATTCACCGTGCCCTGCACATCGGCAAGCGCTCCATCCGTATTGGAAGTCAGATGCTGATAGGTGCCGCCTTTGATGGTGAGCGATGCTCCGGCGTTCACAGTGAAGATTGAGGCGGAAGACTGAATGCTGCCCTCGAGAGACCCGTTGATGCCGGCATCTTTTTCAGCATCGGCAGCAATATCGATCGTTACATTGCGCGCAACGGTGATGGTGCCAGCCGCAGGAATGGCCTTGGTGATCGTCACGGTTTCGGCCGTTTCCTGTTCGATGCACTGTTTGAGGGTGGGCCAGTCGGCGACGGCGGTGCAGTCGACGGTGGCGGCGGGGGCCGCGGCGGGCTGGTCGGCGGATGCGGAGTCGCCCGCGGCGTTGCCATCCGACGGGGCATTGTCGGCGCCGGGATTGCTGTTCGTATCGTTGCCGGCATCGCCGGACTGCTGCCCCGAATCCGCCGCGGACGGCGTATCAGTGGTGTCGCCCGTGTCGGATGCGTCGGTTGACGGGGTATCGGACGGCGTGGTCGTGTCAGTGCTCGCTGACGAATCGGCGTCCCCGGAGGAAGCGGCGTCAGCGGATGAGCCGGTCGCAGCGGATTGGCCGGACTGGCTGTCGGACTGATCGGCGGCCGATTGAGTCTGATCGGCGGTATCGGTACCGGACTGGGTGTCGGTCGTGGAAGTCGCCGGTGTATCTGACGACGCGTTTGCCGCGGCATCGGTCGAAGCGCCTGCGGCGTCAGCGGATTGGGCGTCGGGCTTGGTGGAATCCGTATCGGGGGGGTATTGGTCGAAACGGTGGCACCGGGGGTCGCCGACGTATCGTTCTCGGCGAAGGTGACGCCGCCGAACGAGCACAGCAACGCCGTCGCCACCGCAGCCGATACGGCTACGGATACACGTCTCCACACGGGATGTTTCATATCCGAAATACTCCTCCGCGAAAAGTCCGATCGGCTACGATCGTCTTTCCTAACGTTTCTCCTACCCCCGAAATATAGGAGGATAAGACGACAAGTTAGGGTTACGTTAATCTGATATTATCGCGCTACAACCCGCAAAAATGCACACATTGCCCGTGAGCGTTAACGCACCCGGCATCGGCGTGTCGATGATTGTTCAACCCTTCAACAAACCCAATCGCGAGTAAGGCTGACGGCCCACGACACAGCCGCTTGGCCGGCGCTCCTGCGACCGATCAAACTACGTAACATAACGTCATATCGTGTGCATGTTCACCATATTCACGCCAACGGCGAAAACCCTTCGCCCATCAATCACACGCAGCATTTGCCATTGTTTTCATTGGCAACAATCATTCATCAACGATCACCAACGATCGTAAACAATCACATTGATTCATCGTTATATCGCCGCAACAACAACGTATCGCACCATATTGTCAACGGCGAATATCCCGCGAATCCGCCCACAGATCCACCTCGAACCCTGATCGCTAACCCACTTTATAACCTTATCGTTAATCCACCTTGGAGCCAGGCGCTCGATCACGCGTCGCGACGGCCGGCGAGCGCGCGGCCGAGGGTGATCTCGTCGGCGTATTCGAGGTCGGAGCCGACCGGCAGGCCGCTGGCGAGCTTGGTGACCTTGATGCCGAGCGGGCTGAGTAGTCGGCTCATGTACGTGGTGGTCGCCTCGCCCTCGATGTTCGGGTCGAGCGCGAGGATAACCTCCTTGACCTCGCTGGTCTTGAGCCGGTCGAGCAGCTTGGGGATGTTGAGGTCGGACGGCCCGACGTTCGCCATCGGGTTGATCGCCCCGCCGAGCACGTGGTAGAGGCCGCGATATTCGCGCGTGCGTTCGATGCTCATCACGTCCTTCGGTTCCTCGACCACGCAGATCATGCTGCGGTCGCGGCGCGGGTCGACGCACACCGGGCACGGGCTCGTCTCACATACGTTGCCGCATACGTCGCAGAAGCGCACCTTCTCCTTGACTTCGGTGATCGCGTCGATGAGCTGCTGCGCCTCCTCGTCGGACGCGGACAGCATGTAGAAGGCGATGCGCTGCGCGCCCTTCGGCCCGATGCCGGGCAGGTGTGCGAACGCGTCGATCAGGCGCTGGATCGCGCCGTCATATGCGAGTGCCATGTGGTCGTGCTCCTTCCCGGATCCGTCACGGATGAACGTGTGCGGCTTCATTATGCCGCATCGGCACATACAACGCCCGAATCACAGGAACATGGCCATGTATCCAATAATGCATATTTTTCATGGAGAAAATATGCAAATAGAGCATTTTATTCCCATGAAAAATATGCAATCATCACCCGATGCCACGTCTTCCGAACACGATACGACTCATCGTCGTGTACGACGGCACCGCTACTCCTCGTGCTTGTTGCGGGCGATGTTGCGCGGGTTCTTCGGGTCGTCGGCCTTGAACTCCTCGACCTTCTTGACCTCGAAGAACTGCTTGAGCTCGTCCACGCTCATCGCGGTCACGCTGCCGAGCGACTCGTCGTCCATCGAATACTCGTCATCGTCCGGGTCGACCTGCGGCGCTGCCGATTCGGCAACGGACGGCGCGTTCGCGTTCGCCGAGGCGTTCCACAGATCCGCACCGGCGGCGAGCGGCATGGCAACGCCGGCCGCGACTCCTGCCGCGGCACCGTTCGGATGCATGTTGAAATGACTGACCGGCTGGTTCTGATTCGGCTGGGACTCATGCTGACGCGCGAACGACGGCATCGGTTGCGGGGCCGACGGTGCCGACGACCACGGATCGTCGTCCGGCGGGGCGACGTCAGGCAGCGGGATCGACTGATCCCACGGGTCAGCCGGAACCTGCTGGACGGAAGCCGCGGATTGCGTGAGCGGGGCGGACGGCACGCTCGTTGAGGCGGGCGCGGCCGGCATGGGCTGGTTCCACGGATCAGCGGCAGATGCCGGGGCCGCTCCGGTCGATTGAATCGACGGGGCGTGCATTCCCCCAGTCAGCCCATGGCTGATAGTCTCCTCAGTCGAAGGGGCCAAATCTCCGCCAGCTTCGGAGGCGGTTGCAGCCGCAGGCTGCGCAGGAACGGCCCACGGATCGGTGTCGTCGGTCGGATCAGGGACGGCGACATGCTTCTTGTGCGGCTCGGTCTGCGGGTGACGAGCGGTGTCATGCGCGTCGGCGGCGTGCAGCGGATGCACGGTACCGTCCGGTTGCGCCCACGGATCGTCGTCGGCAGCCGCGGATTGCGAGCCGTCGATCTGAGACACACCGGACTGTGTCGTCCACGGATCGGCATTGTCGTCCAACTTGCCGGAGTCCGGCACGTTCCACGGATCGTCGTCCGCTACAGACGCGGAGGAACCGGCTCGATGTACCTCGTCGTCGTCCGTCTTCGCGGACGCGTCGGCCGAACCGGCATCGCTGTTCTCGCGATCGCCGGACTCGGTCGAAGTCGTCGCGGATTCGGACGCGGTCTTGGCGACGGCCGCCTGCAGGCTCTCCTGCAACAGCTGCGCCTTGACCTTCTGCTGCTGATCCTGCGGCAGCTTGCTGAACGGGGGTGCGACACTGCCGTCAGCCATCTTGTTGGTCGGCGCGATAGTCACGCTCTCACCGAAGAGCTTGTGAACCTCCGCGCGCACGATGGCGACCACGTTCGTAGTGCCGTCCACGGCCTCGTCAGCCACGGCAAGCGCGAAGGCGTACTTGCTCAACGACTTGTCGAACTTGAGCCACAGCCGCTGGCGATCCGGGTGCGACTGGTCGGCGGCAAGCAGGATCTTGGGGATCCTGGTGCGGTTGACGTAACGCTGCACGCCCTCGGGCAGGGCGGCGACGAGCGCATCCCACTTCTGGTCGGGGGTGCGGGTGTCGGGGGCTTGAGGCGTTGAGGTGTCCTGAGGTTGAGGAGTGTCCCCTCCCCCAGTCAGCCTTCGGCTGACAGCCCCCTCAACCGAGGGGGCCGAGGCTCCGCCAGCTTCAGAACTTCCTCGGCCCCCTCGGTTGGGCTGATCCGTTAATGAAACGCCAGAGGCGTTTCTAGGCGAAGGCTCGACGACAGTCGAGAAACCACCACCTTCTTGGCCCCCTCGGTTGAGGGGGCTGTCAGCCGAAGGCTGACTGGGGGAGGGCACACCCGACAACGCTGAAGAGTCGGAGTGCCCATTGGAGGAAGATTCAACGTTGCGGGCCGCGCCGGCGAAGCCGGTGGGCTGCTGGTTGCGGGCGGCTCCCGCGAAACCGGTTTGCGGCTGGTTGCGCTTGGCACCGGCGAAGCCGGTAGACGCTCCCCCAGTCGCGCTATACGCGACAGCCCCCTCAGCCGAGGGGGCCAAGGCTCCGCCAACCTCGGAATTGGAACCAGCGCCCATCAGCGCGCCCTCACGCCCAGCGAGCAGTCGCGCGGCAAGCAGTTCCAATCGCATACGCGGCGAGATCGCACCGGTCATCGATCCCAGCGTCGCATTGATCGTGTCGGCCATCACCGTCAGCGCACCCAATCCAAGCGCGTTGGCCTGCCGCTGCAAGTCGGCCATGCTCTCGCCCTCGGCGGTGTCCGACATCACCGTTTCCGCACGTTCGCCGGCCAACAGCAGCACCAGCAGGTCACGAACGCGGGCCAGCAGATCCTCCACGAATCGCCGCGGATCGAATCCGCCGACCACGACCTTCTGGATCACGCCGTACAGCGCCTCGCCATCGCGGTCGATTACCGCGTCGACGGCCTCGCCGATCAGCGCTTCCGGGGTGAAGCCGAGCAGCGCCACCGCGGAATCGTGCGAGATCACGCCGCCCACGGAACCGACCATCAGCTGGTCCAATACTGAAAGCGTGTCGCGCACCGAACCGCCGCCCGCGCGCATCGCCAACTTGAGCACACCCGGTTCCGGCTTGATCGATTCCTTCTCGCAGATCGTCTCCAGGTACGGGCCCATGATCTCCTGCGGGACCAGACGGAACGGGTAGTGGTGGGTGCGCGAGCGGATCGTGCCGATCACCTTGTCCGGCTCGGTCGTCGCGAAGATGAACATGACGTGTTCCGGCGGCTCCTCCACGATCTTGAGCAGCGCGTTGAAGCCCTGCTGCGTGACCATGTGCGCCTCGTCGAGGATGAAGATCTTGTACCGGTCGCGGGCGGGCGCGAATCCGGCGCGTTCGCGCAGTTCGCGGGCGTCGTCCACGCCGTTGTGGCTGGCCGCGTCGATCTCGACCACGTCGATCGAGCCGGGGCCGCCGGTGGCGAGGTCGCGGCACGAATCGCATTCGCCGCACGGATGCGAGGTCGGGCCTTTCGCGCAATTGATGCACCGGGCGAGGATGCGCGCGGAACTGGTCTTGCCGCAGCCGCGCGGGCCGGAGAACAGGTAGGCATGGGTGAGCTTGCCCGCGTCGAGCGCGCGCATCAGCGGGATCGTGACCTGATCCTGCCCGATGACCCCGTCGAAAGTGTCCGGTCGATAACGTCGATACAGTGCAAGTGCCATGCCCACCAACCTACCGCAAGCCGGGTATCCGACCCGCGCGGCCCGACCTCGGCCGGCCGACCGTATCTCAACACCATCCCGTCCCTCTCACTGAGTTACGGTCTTCCTCACCCCTCCAAACGACCGTATTTCAACATTATCTATTCCCCACTGTTGAGTTACGGTCTCCTGTAGAGCCGAAAACGACCGTAACTCAATAAGAAGGACACGATTCTGCTGAGTTACGGTCGCCGGAGCAACGACGAGGACGCTCCATCAATCAGTGAGCGTAGCTCGTTGGATAACGCGTGTGTCCGCAAGGCGCGGGAGGCGAAGGCGTACGAAGGTACGTCGAGCCTCCCGTAACGTAGCGGACACTCCGTTATCCAACGAGCGTAGCGAGCCAGCTGACGCGTGCGGTCTCGGTGCCGCACAGGACGCCGGCGTACGACGGTACGTCAAGTCCTGTGCGGCGCCGAGGACGCTCCGTCAGCTGGTGAGCGTGAATTGGCTGTTGTAGAGGTCGGCGTAGAACCCTCCCGCCGCGAGCAGCTCGTCGTGGGTGCCGCGCTCGATCACGTCGCCGTGGTTCATGACGAGGATCATATCCGCGTCGCGAATGGTGGAGAGGCGGTGCGCGATCACAAACGACGTGCGGCCGATGGTGAGCGAGTCCATCGCCTTTTGAATGAGCTCTTCGGTGCGAGTGTCGACCGACGAGGTCGCCTCGTCGAGGATGAGGATCGGCGCGTCCTGCACCATCGCGCGGGCGATGGTGAGCAGCTGCTTCTGCCCGGCGGACAGCGACGAGTTCTCGTCGAGCACGGTGTCGTAGCCGTCGGGCAGCGACTGGATGTAGTGGTCCAGTCCGACCGCGCGGCACGCCTCGACGATCTGCTCGTCGGTCACGCCCGGCTTCGAGTATGCGATGTTCTCGCGTACGGTGCCGCGGAACACCCACGTGTCCTGTAGCACCATCGAGAACTGCTCGTGCACGTTCCAGCGCGGCACGGACTTGGTGTCCACGCCGTCGATGGTGATGCGTCCGCCGGCGATCTCGTAGAAGCGCATAAGCAGGTTGACCATCGTGGTTTTGCCCGCACCGGTCGGTCCGACGATCGCGACTTTCTGCCCGGCTTTGACGGTTGCGGAGAAGTCGTTGATGATCGGCTTGCCCGGCTCGTATTCGAAGCGTACGTGGCTGAATTCGACGTCGCCGCGCACCGGCTGCGGGTTGCCGTGGCCGTCTGTGCCGAGCAGCGCCGGCTTGTCGGATTCGTCGGCCATTTCCGGTTCTTCAAGGAATCCGAATACGCGCTCGGATGCGGCAGCGCAACGCTGCAGGTTCTGGAACGCCTGTGCGAACTGGCTGAGCGGCTGCGTAAACAGGCGGATGTACATCATGAATGCCACGATCACGCCGAATTCGATCTGTCCGTCCATCGCGAGCGCCGCGCCGACGACGCATACGACCACGTATCCGAAGTTGCCGACGAACTGCATGAGCGGCATCATGAGGCCGGACAGGAACTGCGATTTCCAGCCGGAATCGTACAGGTCGGCGTTGTAGCGTTCGAAGCGGTCGATCGCGTCGGCCTCGCCGTTATAGGCCTTCACAATCAGATGGCCCGCATACATTTCCTCCACATGTCCGTTCACGTCGCCGAGCGCGGCCTGCTGACGGACGAAATACTGTTGCGAAACCTTCATAATCACGCCCATAATGATCACTCCGATCAGGCTCGATCCGATCGCGCACAGAGCCATGATCCAGTTGTTCCAGAACATCATGACGAGCGCACCGACGAACAAGGTGACCGAGGTGATCAACGATCCCAACGATTGGCCGAGGGTCTGTCCGATCGCGTCGACGTCGTTGGTGATGCGGCTGAGCACGTCGCCGTAGCTGACTTTGTCGAAGTAGCTGAGCGGAAGTTTGTTGATTTTGTGACTGATCGATTCGCGCAGCTGCTGGGCAGTGCGCTGCGTGACGTTCGCCATCAGCCAGCTCTGCAGATAGCTGAGCACCGCGTAGCCGACGTACAGCGCGACGAGCAGCCAGCCGATGCGGCCGACGGCGTCGAAGTCGATCGATCCGACGACCGGCTTGCCGTGGACGACCGCAGGCAGGCCCTTGGTGATCTCGTTGGTCATGTCCTTGAGTTTGTCCGGTCCGATGATCTGGAAGATCGTGCCGGCCGCGCCGAGGATGAGCGCGATGACGATGACGGGGATGTACCGGCGGCAGTAATGGACGAGCTTGCCCATGACTTTGCCGAAATCCTGCGGCTTTTCCGCGGGGCCGCCACCCGCCGGGCCGTGCGGCCCGCGTCCCATTGGTCCTGGCATGATATAAGTCCTTTCCTACGTGTCATTTCGAGCGAGGCGAAGCCGAGTCGAGAAATCTTTCAGACCCCTTGGCGCTTAGGATTTCTCCGCTCGCTGTCGCTCGGTCGAAATGACAACACCGTGCTCGCGTTCGGTCGAAACGGCAACCTTTCGCTTGCGCTCGGCCGATATGACGGGGTTGTACGTCACGCGGTGAGTTCCGTCTTGCTGAGCTGGGATTCGGCGATCTGACGGTAGACATCGCAGTTTTCGAGCAGTTCGCGATGCGTGCCCTGCCCCACGATCTTGCCGTCGTCGAGCACGACGATCCGATCGGCATTCATGATCGTGCCGATGCGCTGCGCGACGATCAGTTTGGTCGCGCCCTTGGCGTGTTCCGCGAGTGCGTCGCGCACCGCGCGGTCGGTCTTGAAGTCGAGCGCGCTGAACGAGTCGTCGAAGATCAGGATCTCCGGGTCGCGGTATACGGCCCGCGCGATCGACAGGCGCTGCTTCTGGCCGCCCGACACGTTCGATCCGCCCTGCGCGATGGCCGCGTCGAAGCCGCCGTCCATGCGGGTGACGAACTCGGTCGCCTGCGCGACGTCGGCCGCTTCCTGCACACGTTCGCGGTAGTCGTCGGCCGGTATGCCATCGTTCGCAGCGACGCCGGTTTTATGGACGGCTGTGCGTCCGCCGGCCGCATGACCGTCGCCGGTCGCACCGGCATGCGCGTCGTCGCCGTAGCTGATGTTGCCCGCAACCGTCCCCTTGAACAGCACCGACTTCTGCGGCACGTATCCGATCGTGTCTCGCAGCGCAGTCAGGTCCCAGCCACGCACGTCCACGCCATCGACCAGCACCTGTCCGGCCGAGACATCGTAGAAGCGCGGAACCAAATTGATCAGCGATGTCTTGCCGGAACCGGTCGAGCCGATGAACGCGACGGTCTGGCCGCGTTCGGCCGTAAACGAGATATGCTCGAGGATCGGCTCGCGCGAGTCGGGATACGCGAAGCTCACGTCGCGGAATTCGACGGTGCCGGTCTGACCGCCGCCGATACGCGCCACGTCGGCCGCCTTGTCACCGCCATCCTTGACGAGCGGCTCGGTGTCGATCACTTCGAGCACGCGCTGCGCGGACACGTCGGCGCGCGGCCAGAGCACGAACACCATGCTCATCATGAGGAAGCTCATGATGACCTGCACCGAGTAGCTGGAGAACACGACCATGTTCGAGAACACGGTGAGCTTGTCGGTCGCGGCGGCCGCGTCGATCAGATACGCGCCGATCCAGTAGACGGCGAGCATGAGGCCGTTCATCACAGTGTTCATCAGCGGCATCATCACGGCCATCGCGCGGTTCGTGAACAGCTGGGTGTCGGTGAGATCCTTGTTGGCCTTGGTAAACTTGGCCTCCTGATAGTCCTCGGCGTTGTAGGCGCGCACGACGCGCAGACCGGTGAGGTTTTCACGTGAAACAAGGTTGATGTTGTCGGTGAGCTGCTGCATCGCCTTGAACTTCGGCATGACGAGCGTCATGAGGATCACGATCGCGACGAGCAGGATGACCGTGGCGATGGCCGTGGCGAGCGTCCATTCGAAGCCATCGCCGGCGATCTTCATGATGGCCCAGACGGCCATGATCGGCGACTTGACGATGAGTTGCAGGCCCATCGTGATGAACATCTGGATCTGCGTGATGTCGTTGGTCGAGCGAGTGATAAGGCTCGCAGTCGAGAAGCGGTTCATCTCGGCCGGGCCGAACGATTCGACCTTCGCGAACTCGAGCGAACGCAAACGTTGGCTGAAGCTGGCAGCGACGCGGGCCGCGATGAAGCCGGTCACAACCGCGCACGCGACCGAGCCGAGCGAGACGAGCAGCATCTTGCCGCCGGCGATCCAGATGTCGCGCATCTCGCTGCCCGGCGTCTCGACCAGCGTGGTGATGTCGGACATATAATCCGGCAGTTCGAGATCGAACCAGATCTGGCCGACGATGGTGACCAGCGCGATGAGCATCTGGCCTATCTCCGCTTTGGAGAGGTATTTCATGATGCGTAGCATCGATTCCTCCTATGCGTGTTGATTATCGAAGACATCTATCGATTAGTTAGTTTCCAGTATTAAATTACTTACAGTGTAAGATATTACACCTGATCCTGCGTGTTTCCTGAGAATCAGGCACCCGCGCCGCCCCGACCATGTTCATTCCGACCGAGCGAAACGTCCACAATGCCATTTCAACCGAGCGCAACATCTGAACCGGTCATTTCGACCGAGCACAGCGAGCGGAGAAATCTTTACACCCCATCACCCATCAAAGATTTCTCGACTCGGCTTCGCCTCGCTCGAAATGACAGGAATGAGAACACATCTCGCTCAAAATGACAACAACAGGCCCGCCCAAGTAGACCGACCGAAGACCGATTCGTCCGATACGGCAAACTCCGTCAGAACAACCGCCGGAGCCTCACTCCCGACGCTCGAACGCCTTGCGCACTTCCTCCGCGGTCGGGCGTGGCTGGCCAGGCTTGCAGATCGACATGTACGTCATGAACTCGCGCGTCAGATCGACGAACTCGCGCGTGCGCCGCTCCCCCATCTGCGAGAAGATCCAGCACACCGCATCGCGCATCTCCTCCATGTCCTTCCGGCCGCGTTCACGCCCGGCGTCGGTCAGGTTCACCAGCACCACGCGGCGGTCGTCGGGATCGGTTTCACGCGTGATCAGACCCTTTTTCTCCATCGAGGACAGCAGCGTCGAGATGCGCCCGGACGTCGCGTTGAGCGCGGCCGCCAGCTGCGACGGGGTCATCGTGCCGTGATGGGCCAGCTGCCGGATCGCGAACATCTCGCCCTGCGCGCCGCGCGTCAGCTCGCGCTGCATGTCCGAGCGATGGCACCAGGCGGTGCGCCACAGCTCGGAAACCGCATCCTGCTCAAATCCCATCAGCCGCACCTTCCATCATGAAATCGACAACGACCGCCATCAATATATCTTACAGTGTAAACAATATCGATATCGCCGGCGACGCATCGCGTCTCCGAGGTCGCCAACCGCCGCGGACAACTGTGCAACGGGCCACAAAACTCACTATTTTCCGGTATTGTCGCGCTAAACACGCCGAAAAATGTGAGTCGCGACACGAAATCACGCATTTGCCGTTCACAATATGACCATCTGCATGTATCGTGGATACTACCGACACAGAAGACGGCAGAGAAGAAAGCCACTGGGGGATCCCGAGGAAGGGGAACATATCATGGAACGCAACGTTTGCAGCATCGTCGGCTGCAGTCACGAGGCAGTGGACTCAGGCATGTGCGCGGCGCATTTCACCGCGGCGCTGGTGCATGGCTCCATCCAGTACGCGGGCAACCGTCCGCGTCCGGTCTGCCACTGAGACATCGTCATATCAGCAGCCTGATCATGTTCCCCGGCCTCCGCGACGGCGTCTCATCCGTCTGCGGAGCCGGGGAACATGCGTCTTATGCGCGAGGCCGCGCACGCCGCACACATGGGTATATGCGCGTTGCATGCATCCCGCACATATCCACTTCCACACGCACCCGCCCCTCGCCATACCCATATCAATGATCAACAACAGCCATCACCGTTCACCGGCGATCAGCCATAATCGGAATCATGAATACTCTGTGTGACCGCATGCCGCACACCGCGGCATTCCCGCGCGCGCTGGGCACCGGACTGATCATACGTTCCGCCGAACCGATTGACCGGCCGCGCATCGCCGCGTTCATCGACGAATACGAGTCCATACTGTCGCGGTTCCGCACCGACTCGACGGTGACGGCGATGGGCCGGGCCGAATACGGCGGCAGATTCGACTTCCCCGACTGGGCGGGCGCACTGTTCGATCTCTACGACCGACTGGCCGACGCGACCGGCAACGCCATCGACCCGTGCGTCGGCGAGGATCTGATCCGGCTCGGATACGACGCGGCATACTCGTTCACGATCGCCGACGACGCGGACGCGCGTCTCGGCTCGGTTCACGGCCGGCCGACATGGCGAGGCGACGTGGAACGGCACGGCACCACGCTGATCACGCGCAGACCGGTGCATCTCGACTTCGGTGCCTGCGGCAAGGGTTATCTGGTCGACCTGCTGGCCGAACGGCTCACGCACTCCCCCGGCCAGTCGGCCGAACGGCTCGCGAACCGCTCCGGTCAGACCAAGCGTTCCCCCGAGCTGCTGATCGACGCGGGCGGCGATCTCACCGTCCGATCCTCGCAGCCCATCACGATCGCACTCGAGGATCCGGCGGACGCCACACGCGCGGTCGGCACGGCGGCCGTATCGAACGGCTCCTGCTGCGCCAGCGCGCCCAGCCGCCGTCACTGGCAAGCATCCGGCCGGATCCGGCTGCATCATCTGATCAACGCCATCGACGGCCGTCCGTCCGATTCCGTCGCCGCGACCTGGGTCACCGTCGCCGCCGACGCGGCCCCCCATCCCACCGCGCTGGCCGACGGACTGGCCACCGCACTGTTCGTCGCCGACCCGAACACGCTCGCCGGCCGCTTTCCCTTCTCGTGCGCGGTGCTGCGCCCCGATCGCACCGCCGTCTTCAGCCGCGGCTTTCCGGGCGAACTGTTCGTCAGGCCGGCGTAGGCCGCGCGCAACCGGCCGCGGACTTCCACGGCTCGCATCCGCATGCCCGCACCCGCATCCCACCGATCCCACGACTGCCACGCCCCACGAACCCCGTCCCGCCCCAACCGCACCCGCATCATCAGCAAACGCCCGAACCCACACAAGTTGACACAACGTCAATTTACGGCATACACTTACGGCAGGGATTCAATTCCAACAGCGAGGCAATCCGCCATCGCCGGCCATCACCAACAAGGAGCGACGCATGGCACAGCAACGACGCAACGACACCACAGCATCACGCGGCGACGCGCGGCGCGAGCAGATCATACGGGCCGCCCGCGAGGCGTGCCTCGACACCGGCTTCTCCAAACTCACCATCAGCGACATCGCCGAACGTGCCGGCATGACGCGCTCGCTGTTCTACCACTACTTCGCCGACAAGAACGAGGTGGCCGACGCGGTGATCGACGACACGATCTCCGCGATGCTCGGCAAGCTCGATCACTGGGACAAGTCACGTGAGGCCGGCAACATCGACAAGGCGCTCGACGACATTGTGCGGCTCACCCGCGCGATCATCGCCGACGAAGGCCCGTTCAGCGCCAAGCTCATGCAGGCCGGCAACGCCGAGCTGTATATCAAGTTCATCGACCACGCGGCCGACCGGATCGCGGATTTCTTCTGCGAGACGACCGTGCTCGACTTCGAGACGCTGCACGGACTGCCGATCCACAACGTGCACGAGACGTTCTACACGCTGATTGTCGGCTTGATCTCGCTGATCCGCCTGCATCCGGACACGCCGGACGCGGTCATCAAGCAGGTCGCCGCGCAGACGCTGCACATCGAGGATTACCTGCGCTGAGCGGTCGTCGGCAATCAGACGAAGCGAATCGGACGCGCGACGATCACGCGACGCCGATGACGACCTTTGCCGTGTGGGATTCCTCGTCGGCGACATTCAACGTAACCGTATCGCCCGGGCGTGCATCCTCAGGCACCTGCACGACCGCGAGCGCCTCGCCATAATACGTGCCGGTCTCGCCGGTCACGAAACTGCCGCGGTTGTACGGCGCGGCGCAACCGAATCCAAGCAGCCGGCCGCCGGTCACGCGGGCGTGCAGCAGGCCGCGCTCAAGGGGTTTGACGATGCCGTGATCGTCGGTGTACCCCACGCGCACGAACGCGAGATGGCCGGGCGCGACGGCACTGAGCCCGACGGTCTGGCCGTCGTCGATCCGGCTGTCGGCCGACCCGCCAATCAAACGGTCACCCTGCCCACCGGCAGTACCGGCAGTCAGCCCGTCAACCGAACGGCCATCCGTCTCCGGCATCCAACCGCCAACCGGCCATTCGACCGTCGCCCGCAATTCGGTGCGATCGTTCGCACTGCGCAACGACCGCCGACCGATCTCGCGTCCAGCCTTGTCGTACGCGACCGCCTCGATCGTCCCCGGTCGATACGCGCACACGAACCGCGCCACGCAGTCGTCGCGCAGCACCCGCCGCCCGACCTCACGCCCGTTGACCAGCAGCAGCACCGACGCGGCCCGCGCGTACACCTCCACGTGCGCAAGCCGCCCGGCGCAACCGTTCCAGCTCCACGACGGCATCGCGTCGGTCATCTTCCACGCGCTCGGCGAATGTTTGTCGTCGGTGTGGTTGACCGGCCGCACCGCGATGTACGGGCCGCGGTCGCCGCCCGCTTCCAGCGCGACACGCGTGTACAGCGCCTCGCCCAGCGCCCGCCCGGTCAGGTCGAGCCGCCCGGAACCGGCGGTCAGCCAGCCGAACCCGACCCTGAGCGGCGCGTAGTCCTCGTACTCCCACGAGCCGATGCCGGCCTCGCCCATGTAATCCATGCCGGCCCATACGAAGTCGCCGATCACGCGCGGATGCCGTTTGGCGAGCTCGCGGAACCGGTACGCGTCCTCGCAGAACGTTTCCGATCCGAGGATGAGCCGGTGCGGGTATGTTCGCAGATCATGCAGGTAGCGTTCGATGCCGTAGTTGTAGCCGGCGATGTCGAGCTGGGCGAACGCGCCGCGCGTCACCCAGTCGCACGGCGGCAGCACGGCCGCGCGTTTCATGACCCGCGCGCCGAGCACGACGGTGAGCTTGTTGAAGAATTCGCTGCCGACCAGACGGCGGCGCCCGGGCAGTTTGCCGCGCCGGCGCAGACGTTCGGCTTTCGCGGCCTCTTTCGCGGCCTTGGAGTCCGAGTAGAAGCCGAGACCGATCGAGCTGAGGAAGTTGAAGAAGATGTTGATGCCGCAGGTGACGGGGCGCGTGGGGTCGAGTCGGTGCAGGTGTTCGGTCATGGCGCGGGCGAGCCGGATGCCGCGCGGTTGTGCGGTTTCGCTGACCTCGTTGCCGATGGAGTACATGATGACGCTGGGATGGTTGCGGTCCTTGGCGACCATGCTCGCGAGGTCGTCTCGCCAGTGGTTGCGGAACCGGTCGACGTAGTCGTGCTGGGTTTTGTGGATGTACCAGTGGTCGATGTACTCGTCCATGACGAGCATGCCGAGTCGGTCGGCGGCGGCGAGGAGGGCTTTCGAGCAGGGGTTGTGGGCGGAGCGGATCGCGTTGTAGCCGGCGCGTTTGAGCAGGGCGACCTTGCGTTCCTCGGCGTCCGCGTAGGCGCATGCGCCCAGGACGCCGTTGTCGTGGTGGACGCACGCGCCTTGGATGATGATGCGGTTGCCGTTGACTTGGAAGCCGCGGTCGTTCCAGTCGAGGGTGCGGATGCCGAAGGTGACGGTGGCTTCGTCGTCATCGCGATGGGCGGTGTTTGGGTTGATGTTCGCCGATTCATAACGGATGCGGGCGATGTACAGGTTCGGCTCGTCAGGCGACCACAGGCGCGGATCGGGGATGGCGAGGTCGATGACGGCGGTGTTTGCCTTACGCTCCAATACGGCCGAAGCGGTTGACGAAGAGACGTCTGCCGACGCGCTCGAGAAGCCGGCGGAAGCCTCGGCCCCCTCGGTTGAGGGGGCTCCCGGCGAAGCCGGGTGGGGTAGCGTCACCCCCGACAACGCCCCGATTGCCGCAGCCTCCACGCTCACCGTGCCGGGAGCGGTCGTCTCGATCTCGAATCGCACGCGGGCTGGCGCGGAGCCATCTTCCGCACCGATGTCCAGCGTCCGCACGCCCACCCCGTCGTACACGATATGATCGCGCGGCCCGACCCACAGCGTCACCGGCCGGTAGATGCCCGCCCCCGAATACCATCGGGAATTGGGCTGGTCGGCGTTCCTCGCGATCACACGGATCTCATGTTCGCGGCCGGCCGCAAGCCGATCGGTCACATCGACCGCGAAATCCGAGTATCCATACGGGCAGCTCGCCGCCAGATCGCCGTCGATCCACACCTCGGCGTCGTGGTACACGCCTTCGAACTCCAGCATCATCGCGCAGCCGGCGAGATCTTCCCCCGGCGTGAACCGCTTCACATACTCGTAGTCGCGCCCCTCGAACCATCCGGAATTGACGCCGCTGGTGGCGAACGGCGAACGCGGCTCGCCCAGCATCGCGTCGTGCGGCAGCGTTACCGGCTTGAACGGTTCGCCGGTCGCGTCGAGATGCCGGTACTCCCACCCATGATTGAATTCGACTGCCTTCATCGCCCGCATCCTTTGCCACGCTGATTGCATACCACCTTAGTCGACCTCGACAGCGGGCACGCTCATGACGGCACGGGGGCGATACGCGGCTACCCCGCGCGGCGCACGCGCATGAACAGGCAGCCGGCGGCGACGAACACGGCCACGACCGCGACGAAACCCCACAGCGTGGTGCCGATCGTGCCGGGCAGCACGAGCGCCGGGGTGACGAACGCGAACAGGCCGCACAGCAGGCGCGAGAAACCGAGGATGAAACCCTGCACGGCGGCGCGGGATTCGGCCGGGAACGTCTCCTGCGTCCACACCTTGCAGATCGCCTCGCCGGCGAGCGGCAGACCGACATACATGATGGCTGTGGCGGCGACGATCACCCACAGCGAGCCGCCGCCCGCAGCCATCAGCACCATCGCGGCGAGAGCGATCACGCCGCCCGCGATGAACAGCGGGTTGCGCCAGCGCGTGTTGACCGTGGCGGACACCACCCAGTTCGCGGCGAACATCACCACGTACAGGATGATGCCGAGGCCCGTGGCGAGGCTTTGCGAGGCGTGCGCGTTGACGAGCATGTAGGTCTGGAACTGGCCCCACGTGTTCGCCACGAGATTCCAGCCGATGTAGAACACGAGCAACGACGCGAACGCGGGAATGAGCTGCTTCGGCATGCCGAACGGTCCGGCGGCTTTGTTGCTATCTCGCGCTGAGGTCGTACTACTTGTGTTGTCATCTCGAGCGGAGGCGAAGCCGGAGTCGAGAGATCTTCCATTCCCATCCGTCGCTCTGGCTCCGGCAAGATTTCTCCGCTCGCTGCGCTCGGCCGAAATGACAGTAGCGCCTTCACCCCGTTCGGCCGCCGCATGCAGCGCCGCGAACTCCCCCGAACGCACGCGCCACAGCCACAACCCACAGGCCACCGCCGCGAACAGCGCGAACACCACGCGTCCGCCCGTTGCGCCCGGCATCCGCGACACAGCGAAGGCGACCAGCGCCGAGCCCAACATGCCGATCTGCCATCCGAGCTGGGTCACGGTCACAAGCGTCGAGCCGGCGGCCGGATCCTGCGCGTCGCGCGCCATCACCGAAATCGACACCGGCAGGTCGAGCCCCGTGCCGAACCCCACGATGGTCACGCCGATCAGCAGCGACCAGAAATCCGGAGCCGCCGCGCATATCACGAACCCGACCGTCGAGACCAGGTTGATCCAGTTGAACACGCGGGTCATGCCGAGCCGCGCGCACAACCAGCCGGCGAGCAGCGATCCGGCCGCGATGGCGAAGTTGAGCACCGCGCTTAGCGCGCCGACCTGCGTGGCGTCGAGCCCAAGACCGGCCTGCCACATCGTGATCGTGGTCGACAGGCCGACGATAGCCGAGGATCCCAGGAACGAGCCGACCGCGCCGCAATAGCCGAGGCGGGCCAGCGCGGCCTGCGAAACAGTGCGGGATGACGATGCCGGGGCGTCGGTTGCCGAGCGATCCATATCACATACTCCTTTATACGTATTACATAAGTATGTTATATGCGATCATATACATGCCATATCGAGCGCGCGCCGGTCGTCGCCGCTAGCCGACAGCCATCAGCCGCCGCACGCTGTCACGACAGGTGCGTGTTGACGATGTTCTTCACCTTGCGCACCAGCGGCGATGTGCCGATGTTGGTGAGCTGGATGTTCAGCAGGAACGTCGAATCGGCCGCTGGATCGTTGATGAAATACGTGCCGAGCCAGCCGTCCCAGCCATACTCGCCCTTGTGCGAGACCATGATCGACTTGCCCGGTTCCTTGACGATGCGCATGAACGTGTTGTAGCTGCATCCCGGCTGCCATTCCTCGAAATCGGGGAAATGCCGCTTGGACAGCGCGCCCGAGGTCATCATGCGCACGGTGAGCGGGTGCAGGATGCGCTCGCCGCCGTATTCGCCGCCGTTGAGCAGCATGCGCGCGAACTTCGCGTAGTCGTCGATCGTGGACTTCAGGCCCGCGCCGCCGGCCTGGTACGCCGGGTCGGCGATCGGCGCGTATTCGACGCCGAGATGGTCGATGACGACCTCACGCAGCGGGCCTCCCGCGTTCGCCGGGTCGATCGGGTTGTTCGGATTGTCGTAGACCGCGGCGAGACGGCCGAGCTTGCCCTGCGGCACATAGAACGCGGTGTCGTCCATGCCGAGCGGTTCGAAGATCTCGTCGTGCAGGAAGTCGCCGAACCGCTTGCCGGACACGACCTCGACGATCGCGCCGATGATGTCCGCGCTCGTGCCGTACATCCAGTGCGAACCGGGCTGGAAGCGCAGCGGGCACTGGCCGAGCCGGTTCGCCAGTTCGACCGTGCCCATCGGGTTCGGGCCGTGCAGTCGGCCGTCGAGTTCGTCGAAGACCTTGCCGACGAGGCGACCGGCCTCGAAGCTCGCGTCGCCGTATGGAATGCCCGAGGTCATGGTGAGCAGGTCCTTGACGGTGACTTCGCGGGCGGCCGGGACGGTGCGCTCGCCGTCACCGGCGGCTGAACCGGTTGAGCCGGCCTGGTCGGTGGGGACGTCGTTGGAAAGACGATCGTCGGCACCGGACGCGGCGGCGAATTCGGTGGTGACCCGCTGCCCCTTGAATCCGGACAGATACTCGCTGACCGGCGCCCCGAGATCGACCAGTCCGCGTTCGACCAAGATCATCGCGGCCGTGCCGGTGACCGGCTTGGTCTGCGAATACAGGCGGAAGATCGTGTCGCGCGTCATCTTCTCGCCGCGTTCGATGCTGCGCATGCCGGATTCGGCGTACCAGCGCTCCTCGCCGTGCTGCACGGCCAGCATGTTCGCACCGGCCACCTCGCCACGCTCCACCGCACGGTCCATCGCGTCCTGAATCAATTGCTGCGTGTTCGTCATTGATGCCTCACTTGCCTTTCCGGCGGACGCGATCCGATCGGCGCCCCGCCGCCACCATCGTACCCGCGGCTTGTCTGCCGCTCTGCCCGCCAGTATATTAACCGCTTAAGATATCGCATCACTCCCTGTCATGCATCGATGCGGCAACCCATCGCGCGTCACCCGCATCCTGGCCAAACGGTCCACCACCCCATCAGAAGTTCGGCTGTTTTTTGATATTTTTGATATTTTTGATTTGGCTATATATCAAGGATGAGAAGTAGCTATGCACGCACAGAGGAACCCGTTCAAACCAACGACAGACGGGGAGCCCGGCATATGATTCAGGCGCCGATCCGACCGTGCTCCCAGATGGAAGGCGAAGCGTTTACGAGGCAAGTGGGCCGCTGGATTCGCGGAAGATGAGCTCGCTGGCCGCGTCGGCGACGGATCGCACCGTCTTGCCGTCGATCAGATCGAGCAGCATGCGCGCGGCGCGACGCCCACGTTCGACGATGTTGCGGCTGAGCGCCGTGACGGACGGACTGTTCACCCGGCACAGGAACGAATCGTCCCAGGCGATGACCGACAAATCCTCGGGCACGCGCACGCCGAGTCGCATGGCCGTACGAACCGCGGAAACGGCCATGACATCGTTGTCGTAGATGATGGCCGTGGGCGGCTGCGGCAGCGACAGCAGCCGTTCGGTGCATTTGTCGCCTTCCTCCGGGGAATAGTCGGTATGGAAGCAGCTGTACTGCATGTCGAGCGCGGCCGTTTCCTCCATGCATGCGCTGTCGCGGATGAAGGTGTGGGTCAGTTCCTCGGGTCCGGCGATACGGGCGATACGCTGATGACCGATCTCGTTGCAGTAATCGACCAGCAGGTGGGCGGCGCTCTGTTCGTCGTCCGACAGCGTGGTCAGCCCGTTCGCCGCAGATGAATCGCACAGCAGCAGCACCGGTATTTCGGAATGCTCGGAGAACAATTTGACGCGCGGATCTCCCAGTTCAACGTTCATGAGCAGTACGCCGTCCACGGCGCCTGTCGCGATCCAGTCGCGCAGCACCTCCAGTTCGGACTGCTGGCTGTTCGCGTACCGCACGGTCAGCGAATAGCCGTCCTTCTCGAGTTCGGCGGTCAGTCCGGCGATCAGTTCCATCGTGTACGTTTCGACCGAGAGCACCTGCGTGGTATGGGTCATCACCAGTCCGACGGTGTTCGCACTGGCGTTCGACAGCGCCTTGGCCGCGCTGTTCGGCCGCCAACCCAGACGATCGGCCACCTTGAGCACTTTGTCGCGGGTCTCGACGGAAACGCCGGGTTTGCCGTTCAGGGCGTACGAGACGGCGCTGGTGGATACCCCTGCCGCCTCGGCCACGTCGGAGATGGTCACCTTTGACTTCAGCATGCGCCGCCCCGTTCTACTTAAATATTTCAGTATTACTGAATACTGTACTTAAATCCGCCGAAGACATGCCGCAACCCATGTCACCGTCAATGACCGTCAACGATCGTCAATGACCGTCAATGACGACGCGGCGTTCCGGCCCCTCGTAACGAAGAGGCCGGAACCATGACCCGTCAACGCTTGAGGTCGTTGGCGCAGCGCAGCACGTTCGGCGCGGCGAACGCGGCCGGGTCGAGACCGGCGGCGGCCGTGATGTGCCACGTCACCGATTCGCCCGGCAACAGGCTCGCCATGCCGCCGTCGATGCGCGCGGTCGGGTCGACCTTGTCGACCATGCAGAACAGGTCGCGCACGTAGGATCGCGCGGTGACGGTCAGGTCGTAACCGCCGCGCCCGTCGGCGTTCGGCGCGACGCTCGCCTCGAACGGAGTGCGGTCAAGACGCTGATCGATGACCTCGGCAGGGTTGTGGATCACGCGGGCGAAGCCGAGATCGCAGGCATACGTCTCGTCGCCGCTCCCCCGGTCGGCTTTGCCGACGGTTCCCTCAGCCGAAACCGAGGAAGTCGGGCGATCCGGCTCGGCGACCAGCAGCTCGTTCGCCGCATCGCCGAACGTGGCCACGTCGGCCGCGATCGGCAGACTGACGTGGCCCGTCGCGCCGAGCGTCACGTTGAACGTCTGCGAGGACAGCGTCTCGCCGGCGAGCGTCACGCGGCGTACCGTCCACGTGCCGGACCACGGTTCGCGCGTGTCGTTGAGCACGACCAGTTCGAGATGATCGGGCGCGACCGGCGAGCCTTCCCAACTGTGCTCGGCACGGAACGACTCGCTCACGCGCGGCTGGATCGTCGCGAAGCGCGGCGCGAAGAAGTCGCGCGACGCATGCCACAAGGGCTTGCGGTGCCCGTAATAGTCGACGGCCGCCCACGAGACGACCGGCCAGTCGTCGTTGAGCTGCCAGACCAGCGCGCCAGCGTTCACCGGTTCCAGCGAGCGCATGTGCGCGACGCCGAACCGCACCGCCTGCGCCTGCTGGAGCTGGCACGCCCAGTGCCAGTCCTCGATCGACGTCCATTCGTCGGTCGGGATGAGCCAGCTGTGCTCGCCGTCGGACGGGCTGCCGTTCACCACGCCGCCGTAGCTCACGTCGTCGATGTTGCCCGGCGTGAGGTGGCCGCGCATGCCGCGGGCAAGCTTGATGTTGCCGCCGTTGGCCTTCTGATGCACGAGCATCTGCCTGCCGAACGGGTCAAGCGGTTCATCATGCACGACGCGCGTGAGCGTGCTGAACGCGGGCGGCGCCTGGTAGCCGAATTCGTCGGCGAAGCGCGGCGCGTAGTCGGCGTACTTCGTGTAGTCGACGCGGTTCCACACGTCCCAGATGTGCATGGTGCCGTCGTTGTCCTGATTCGCGTTCACGAACGGGGTGAAGCTCATCGGCGAGCTCGGCAGGTAGACATGCGTCGGGTCGAGTTCGGCGAGCAGCTTCGGGAACAGCTCGCTGTAATACCAGTCGCCCCAGCCCTTTTCGCCGTAGCCGTACTTGTTCGCGGGGCGATCGTCGTCGCGCAGCGCCTGCTTGAAGCCGCCCCATTCGGCGTAGGCCACATAGTTCTCATTGGAACCGTTCCACACGGTCAGGCTCGGATGCGGGCTTAAACGGTTGATGTTCTCGCGCGCCTCGGCCTCGATCTCGGCGCGCGTGGCCGCATCCTCCGGATAGGCGGCGCATGCGAACGGGAAGTCCTGCCAGACCATGACGCCGAGTTCGTCGGCCAAGTCGTAGAAGTCGTCGGATTCGTAGATGCTGCCGCCCCAGACTCGCACCATGTTCGAGTTGGATTCGGCGAGATCCTTGAATCGCGCGGCGTAGAACGTGCGGTCCCCGCGGCTCAGGAACGCGTCGATCGGCACCCAGTTGTAGCCGCGCGCGTGCACCGGCACCTCGTTGACGTAGATCTGGAACGGCCGGCCGTGCGCGTCGGCGCGCGTGTCGACGCGCACGGTGCGGAAGCCGACGCGGCCCGTCCATACGGCGTCCGGGGCCGTGACCGCATCCGTGGCCGCATCGTCCACCACCGCGTCCGCACCGCCGGTGTCTGCACCGTCAACAGCCGCACCGCCGGCAGCCATGCCACCGGCGGTCACGGTCACGTCGTACAGCGGCTGCTCGCCGTAGCCGAGCGGCCACCACAGCCGCGCATCCGGCACGACTGCGACGATCGTCGCACTGTCGCGGCCGTACCCGACCTCGCCGTTCACCGTAACCGGTTCAGTCAATCCCGGACCGTCCACGGTCACGATGACCGGCACCGGCCGCCGGCCTGCATGCGCGTCATCGAAACTCATCACACGGCCCTCGCCGGCTCGTTCGATCTCGACGGTGGTCGTGAGCGCGCCGGTGCCGTCGGGACGCACGTCGACCAGCGGACGCACCGCGGCGAACCGCACGCCGGACCACGAATCGATGCCGATCTCGCGCCACATGCCGGCGTTCGCCACGTCGATGCCCCAGTCCCAGCCGAACTGGTAACTCGGCTTGCGCAGCTGGTTGAACGCGTGGTGCTCGGTGTGCGGATAGTAGCCGAGTTCCTGCTCGCGGCGGTCGGATTCGCGCACGGACGATGCGAACGTGACGGTCAGCGTGTTCGCTCCCTCGCGCAGCAGGCCGCGCGCGTCCCAGCGGTACGAGCGGTGATAGTTCTGCGCGAAGCCGGCAAGCCGTCCGTTCAGCATCACGGTGGCGACCGTGTCGAGCCCGTACGCGACGAGATCATGGCGTGTCTTTCCATCCGCATGCCAGTCGAACGTCGTCTCGAACTGCCAGTCGACGTCGCCGATCCACTGCTGGCGGCTCTCATTGTCGCCGTCGAACGGCTCGTCGATCAGCCCGGCGCGCAGCAAGTCGAGCGTGACCTCGCCCGGCACGACGGCCGGGATGCCGGCGGCTATCGCATCGCGCACCTCGGCCGGCGCGGCCTGCGGGTTGAGCGCGCGGACGGTCCAGCCGTCGGTGATGGAACGGAAGGTTTCGGGAGTGTGGGTCATGGTAAACATCCTTGTTTGCTGAAATATCTCGTCAACGCATTCGAATGCCTAAGATATCACCGATGACGAGGCATGATATGGTCAATCATCGTCGAAATCAGGCAGACCGAACGGCCAACACGTCACCAGCCGCTCCTGATGCTCCAATACGACACGATGCAACGCGCCGGCATCTGCGACCAATCAATTCCTGCGACAGGCTGTTGCACAAATACCGTGGGGCCACAACGTTCTTCCGTCCAACACATTCTCCAACAATGCGGCCGGCGTGGGAGAACGTGTCCCAGATGGACGGGCAGCGACCGTCCTCGTCGACCGCGCCTTCGATCTGGTAGGAGGCGGTGGCGGTGCCGAGCATGAAGTCCTTGGGCAGCTTCATGGGTGGTTCCTTTCTCGATTCACGTGATCGCTTGTTCAACGTTGGCCAATCGTACGGGGGTATGGCGGGGCTCATCTGTTTGGGTATCCGACGAATCGGCAACGGCCGCCATCATTAGCGACCAATTGGTAGTTTACTCCATGTTCGTTCAGGACACCACATCTTCCATTAACCGGTTAAGATGTTGCGCATACTGGATTCGACAAGTCAGTAATCACCGCGACGCCGTGCACCGGACTACAGTTGGCATCATCCAAATCAATGAAGAGCCAGGAGTACGCCATGCACAACGGTCACGCATCCGCCACCGCATCCACAGATCACGTCACCATCACCCCCGGCAACCCGGCACTGCGCACGATGGGCCGTATCGACGACGCCGACCCCGAACGTCCGATCTGGGTCTTCCCATACACGCAGGCCGCGTTCCGCTTCACCGGCACGTCGCTCACCGCAACCGTCGTCAACCATTGGAATTACGGCGATACGAAGATCGGCGTCATCATCGACGGCATGCAGACCGCCGTACGAATCCCTTCCGGAGCAGCCGACCCGACAGCCAACACCGCCTACGCCGACGGCAACGTATACGGCCCGGTCACGGTCACGCTGGCCGAGAACCTGCCGAACATCGAACACGAGGCGGTCGTGTTCAAGCGCCAGGACGGCATGCACTACCTCGAGATCCTCGGATTCGGACTCGACACCGGCGCCGAGATCATGCCGCCGCTCGATCCTGCACCGACCCGCCGCATCGAGGTGTTCGGCGATTCCGTCTCCTGCGGAGAGCGCAACGAGGCCGCGCTGTACGTCGGCAAGGCCGACCCGGACGTCGACCTCAGCGGGTACAGCAACGCGTGGTATTCGTATGCGGCGATCACCGCGCGCAATCTCGGCGCGGCGCTGCACGACACGTCGCAGGGCGGCGCGGCGCTGATCGACGGCATCGGCTGGTTCTGCGGACCGGATTACATCGGTCAGGAAAGCATCTGGGACCGCATCGAGTACAACCCGGCGCTCGGCGAGACGAAACCGTGGGATTTCGCGCGGTACACGCCGCACGTCGTGATCGTCGCGGTCGGGCAGAACGACTCCCATCCGGTCGATTTCATGGCCGAGGACTACCACGGCGAACAGGCGTCGCACTGGCGCGCCCGGTACGTGGATTTCCTGCGCGGCATCCACGCGCGATATCCGAAGGCGACGATCATCTGCACGACCACCGTGCTGCGCCACGACCCGGCATGGGATCGAGCCATCGACGAGGCCGTACGCGAGTTTAACGCGACGATTGGCGAGCCGACGAGCGAACCGTTCGGCACGACCCGGTACGCCGCTGCGGATACCGCGGACAGTGCGCATCGCGCCGTGACCGGCACGGCCGCGGCATGCACCGCCACGGACCTCACGCACCCCAAGGATGAGCACGGTGCCGTCGCCTACCATTTCCTGTATTCGCGCAACGGCGCCGCCACGCCGGGCCATCCGCGCGTGGCCGAGCACGAGGAGATGGCCCGCGAACTGACCGCGTTCATCCAGTCGCTGGGTGATGACATCTGGGAGGACTGATTCATGAGCGACATCAGTCACAAACGTATGGCCGCCGTCCGGTACGTGCGTCTCCCTTGAGGGAGGCTCCGCGGGCGCCGCGGCGGCATACACCCTGATCTGCCTGTGCGGATCCGGCACAAGAGGACTCCGCGAGTGCCGTGGTGACATCTTTTCTCCCTCCCGCGGCACCGTTCCGTCCTCTCCGCATCTTCATCTTTGCCGCACCATATCTCGCGCGCCCCTCCCGGGCATACGCCCGTTTCCGCACCCCAAACCGACCGTATGCCCGGGAGAATGTAACCGCAGGCCTGAGAAGAGAGGCCAAGCCCACGTCCTTCCCGGGCTTACGGCCGTTTCAGGCGCAACAGCAGACCGTATGCCCGGGAACTGAGCCCGAAATCTCGCCTCCGCCCGGGCATACGCCCAGTTTTGGCCTCCGAACCGGCAGTATGCCCGGGGAAAGACCGTTGCCTAGGATGGTATGGCCCACTCCCGGGCTTACGGTCTCTACGGATCCCCAAACCGGCCGTATGCCCGGGGAGCAGCAGTCACGGTCACCCCCTACCCGGGCATACGGCCGTTTCAGACGCAACAGCAGGCCGTATGCCCGGGAGAATGCGGCCGCAGCCCTGAGGGTCATAAGCCCCCACGCTCCTCCCGGGCTTACGGCCGTTTCCGCACCCCAAACCGGCCGTATGCCCGGGAGAATGTGGGCGCGAACCTTACGCCACCGAATGTCGGCCTATAACCCCGTTAGCATCGAATCTACGGATCAAATACGGATTAGTCCGTTTTTACGGACTTCGGCGCGGAATGCAGAAAACCCCGCAAGCCTTGGAATGATTGGGCTTGCGGGGTTTTGGCGGTGGCTCCGAGCGGCATCGATCCGCTGACCTAACGATTTTCAGTCGTTCGCTCTACCAACTGAGCTACAGAGCCAGTGAACAGTTGAAAAAAACCCGGCGAACCGGGTTTCTTAGCTATTCAAGCGACCCCGGCCGGACTTGAACCGGTGACCTCCGCCGTGACAGGGCGGCGCTCTAACCAACTGAGCTACGGGGCCGTGTTGTTCGTTGTGCGAAGCAACGAGTAGATATATTACAGATATCCGAGCCGAGCGCAACTCTCGGCGTGTCGCGCTCGCCGATCACGTCGCAAAATACCCTAAAACCGTTACAATTACAGGCTTTTTAAGCCCTCATCGTCATGCGCCGCATCACAGTGGGCAACGTAGCGTTTCAGGCTGATTTCACCGCGAAAACCAGCCTGAAATCATCGAGAAGACGCCCTCATCGGCGTGTCGCACCACCCCGCCACGCACACTCAGTACCGTGCATGCTCAGCGCCGCCCGCCGCGCACACCCAGCACCGCTCATCGCGCCACGCGATCACCGCGTCACGGTCACGGCACCATCCCAACCGGTCGACTGCCCATTGAACTCCAAACCCGGCAACAGCCCTTGCAGGCCCCGCAGATCGTCCAGATCATCCGGATCGATGCCATACTTGTACAGTTCGTCGAGCCCGACGCACTGGCCGTCGATCGTAAGCGTGCAATCCGTGGAGTACGAGTCGTCGCTATACGTGTAGCCGCGCTCGACCGCATCCATGAACGAGCCGATTCCCACGGCGATCGCCACGATCACCATCACCAGGATCACCGTGTTGACCGCACCGACGATGATGCCCGCGAGCGCAATGCCCCTGCTTTTCTCGCCGCTCCTGCTGATCTGGATCATCGCGATGACCGACAGCACCACACCGACCGGCGCGAACACGAACGCCAAGATGAATCCGACGATGCACATCGTGTTCCAACGCTGGTTCGCCGGCAGCGGATACGGGTAGGCGTACCCCTGCGGCGGGTACGGCTGACCAAGCTGACCGGACTGCGGACCACCTGCGGCACCGCCCGCATACCCGTAACCTGTTTGCGCGTACGGGTTGGGCGCGATGAATTCGGGCCCGTTCTGCGCATTCTGCGCGTAAGGATGATCCTGCTCATACGGATTTGGTTGCGGCTGCTGCGCATACGGCTGGCCGACGTCGGCCGGCTGCGACGTCTGCGAGTATTGCTGGCCGGCAGACGCAACCGGCTGCTGAGCATAGCCGGCGGCATCCGGTTGCTGCGGCTGGAAGGGGTTGGGTTCGGCCGCCGGGGACGCCTGCGGCGTTTGATCGTACCCGAACTGGGTGCCCTGTGGGTATGCGGAAGACGAGGACTGGGACTGCGGATCGTTGCCGAACGGCGTCTGCGGCGTTGCGTTGTTATCACTCATAACACCAGTCTAGACTGCGAACCCGGATGAATCGGTGAGACTCACCCGAGCAGCGCGAGCAGGTCGTCTTTGGTGAGCGCAGCAACCGAATGGCCGGACGCGCTGGAGGCCGCGTCCACGAACCGTTGAGCGAGATCGGTTTTCGAGCGCTGCAGGTTGAGGATGCGCTCCTCGATCGTGTCCTTGGCGACGATCTGGTACACGTTCACGTCCTGTGTCTGCCCGATGCGGTGCGCGCGGTCGGTGGCCTGGTTCTGCGCGGCCGCGTTCCACCACGGGTCGGCGTGCACGACCACGCACGCGCCGGTCAGGTTCAGGCCGGTGTTGCCGGCCTTGAGCGAGATGAGGAACACGGGCGTCTCGTCGCGGTTGAACTGCTCGACCAGTTCGAGGCGGCGCTTTTTCGGCGTGGCCCCGGTGATTGTGTCGTAGACGACGCCGTTCGCGCGCAGCCGTTCGGCGATGAGGTCAAGATAACTGGTGAATTGCGAGAAGATGAGCATCTTGCGGCCGGCGTCGCGGCACGAGTCGACCAGTTCGGCGATCGCGTCGAGCTTGGCGGAGCTGATCTTGCCCGGTTTGGAGGATGGCTTGGGAACCGTCTTGGCGACGGACGCGTCGTTCGTGCCAGCAGCCGGTTGAGTCGCGTTCGGGGCACCGGCACCCGCCGTCGCGCCGCCGCCCGCGTCACGTCCGGCGTTGGCGTACAGCAGCCGCGGATCGCAGCACACCTGCCGCAGTCTGGTCAGCTGCGCGAGGATCTGGATCTTGCCGGTGTTGAAGTCGGCCGGTTTTTGCTTGAGGATCGCCGACCGCAGCTGCTGTTCGAGCGCCGCGTACAGTTTGCGCTGTTCGCCGGCGAGCTGCACGGTGATGATGTTTTCGATCTTGTCGGGCAGATCCTTGAGCACCTGCGATTTGAGACGACGCAGGATGAACGGGCCGACGAACGCCTGCAGCTTGGCCTGCGCGGTCTCGTCGCCGCTGAGGATCGGCATTTCGAACCGGTCGCGGAAATGCGCGTAGGAGCCGAGCATGCCGGGCATGAGGAAGTCGAAGATGCTCCACAGTTCGCTCAGACGATTTTCGATCGGCGTGCCGGTCAGCGCGAACCGGTGCCTCGCGTCGATCGCGCGCACCGATTTCGAGGCTTTGGTGGCCGCGTTCTTGATGTACTGCGCCTCGTCGAGCGTCATGCAGAAGAACTCAAGTCCCGCATAGTCTTCGATGTCGCGGCGCAGCAGATCGTATGACGTGACGATCAGGTCAGGCATGTCCTCGGCGCCGTCCACCGCACTTCCCTGCCGAGAAGACTGTGGCGACTGCACGAGGCGTATCCCGTCCAATATCGCGCGTCGCGCCGCCTTGGAGCCAGCGACCGTTTCGACGCGCAGTCCGGGCGTGAATTTCGCCGCTTCGGCGGCCCAGTTGTATACGAGCGACGCCGGGCACACGATCAGGTTCGGTTGCCGGGCCGCCCGCGATTCGTCGCGCCGCGCGAGCAGGAACGAAAGCAGCTGCACGGTTTTGCCCAAGCCCATTTCGTCGGCGAGGATGCCGCCGAATCCCTTGTCGCACACCGCATTGAGCCAACGGAAGCCCTCAGTCTGATACGAGCGCAGCACGTCGGACAGCGGCTCGGGCACGTGATACATGTTCGGGTCAATTACGCGCAGACCGTCCAGGTATGCGCGGAAGCTCGCGTCCTTGCCGGCGTCGTCGACCTGATGGTCGAGATAGTACGCCTCGAACGCAGGCACGGTGAGCGAGCCGGATTCGACGTCGGCCGCGCGCAGGCCGAGGTCGGACGCGATCTCGTCCACGGCGCTCGTGTCGACGGTGCGCATGTCGACGAACGCCCCGTTGCGCAAACGATGGAACCGCTTACGTTTGCGATAGCTTGCAAGCAGGGCAGGCACTTCATCCGGGTCGATTTCGTCGGCGATCGGCGAGATCTCGACCAGACCGGATTTGACCGACAGACCGACCTTGATGGTCGGCCGCGGCATGGCCGACAGTCCGTCGAACGCGGGCGTGGCGTACACGTCGCCGAGACCGCGCAGGACGGGCAGCCCTTCGGTCAGAAGTTTGTAGATCGCGTTGTCGTCAGATTCGGGGATGAACGCGACCGAGCCGGCCGGACGCGGGAAATAGTGCAGCACGGCCTCCACCGCCAGGCGTTCCGCGTCCTTGTCCCGCAATAGATCGTCGGACGTGTTGCCGATGCCGTCGAAGACGTGGTAGCGCTTGTCGCCGTAGCGGGCCTGCACATCGCAGGTGATGCCCGTTCGGTCGCGGTCGAGGTAGATGGCGATGCGGCAGGGCACGCGCACGAGCCGCAGAAGTTCCGGCGGCAGGTCGATGCGCAGCCCGTTCGATGACCAGCTAGCGTCGTCGTCGATGTCCGGGGACGGCACGGCGGGATCGTTGTCGGCATGACCGTCACCAACGTTGTCATCGCCAACGTTGTCCTGCCCGGGATTGCCAACGTGAGCAGCGTTGGTCAGCAACGGCAGGATCGTCCGCGCGAACATCGTCACGTCCGCCGCACCAAGATACAGCGACGCCCGCTCGTCGTCGCCGCACAGCAGTTCCAGCAGTTCGCGGTTGCGGACGAACCCGGCATCGCAACGGTAGATCGTCGCCGGCTGGATCCCCGCTCGCGAGCGCGACGCGTTGGCCCGCAGCCAGTCCACCACGTCCGCGCCGTTCGTGATGTCTTTCGGGAACCCGTTGACGAACGGGCCGCCGATGCCGCCCGATCGCGCCGAACCGGCCGCATGTCCCGCACCGCCCACACGATCGTTCGCATCGGCGTCCAGCACCGCCTGCGACAACGGCCGCACGATCAGATACGTCGCCTTCTGGCCTGCGATGAACCGTTCCACGCACTGCGTATGCCGCAACACGTAGCCACCCGGATTCACGCCCGAGGCCGCACCGCCGCCACGTCCCGTCGTGGCGCCACCGTTCGTGCCACCGTTCGCATTGCCGTCATCCGCGCCATCGACCCGCTCCATAGCCAGCCCCAGATCAGGCGTGCCATCCACCACTCGCGCCGGCATGGACGGCATGTAATACCGCGCGGACGGCGCATAGTCGATCGTCTCGTCCGTACCGGCGTACACCTCGAACAGATCGGTGATCTCGCCGTCCGACAGCCGCATACCGGACGCGTCGGTCTTGCGAAGGTATTCATACGGATCACTGTCGATCGAACTGCGGATGGTCTGCGCGCGTTCGATGATGCCGAGAATGGCCTGCGAGCGCCGGTCGAACGCGTCACGCGTGTGGATGAACGCGAGTTTTTTGCCGTAGGAGATGAATTCCTGATTGGCGACCGCGTCGATCAGTCCGGCGATGTCCTTGACCACGTACGAGATGCCGCGCGAGGGGACCTGGATGCGCAGTTTGATGACGCAGCCGGCCGTGTCGCGCGTTTCGAGGGTGAGCCGCAGAGACACGCTGCCGATGGGCATGTGGCGTACGGCGCCGGTTTGGCCGCCCGCACTGGTGCCGCCTGCATCGGCGATGCTGCCGATCTCCTTGAGCAGGTCGAGCTGGCGGCTTTTCGCCTTGTCCTGCATGGCCGCGTCGCGCTGGCGCATGAAGGTGGCCAGTTCGCGCGAGGTGCGGCGTGTGGGACGCAGCGGCTGGATGCCGGCGCCCGGCGCGCCGCCGTCGATGCGTTGGAACCAGTCGCGGTGCTCGTTGTAGGCCATGACGAGCGCGACGACGTGTTTGCAGATGCTGTAGAACCGGCCGTATGCGGGGCAGGTGCAGTGCGATGCGGTGATGTCGCCGGCGTCGATGTCGGCGAAGACCTGGTAGTCGTCGGCGTATCGGTCGGCGGCGGTGACGAGCGCGGTCAGGTGGATGCCGGTGCCGGATGGCGTGCAGGCGAACCGGTGCATGCGGTTCGAGGTGATGACCTCGCGGGCGCGGGCGTAGGATTTGCCGCCGCGTCTGCGCAGGGTCGCGTCACTGACGGTGGGGGCACCGTATGCGGTGTCGCCGGAGAATCCCGCGCGGCGGCGGACTGGCTCGCCGTACGCGTCGTAATCGTCGGCCTCGTCATATGCGCCGTACGCGGTGCCGTAATCGTCGTCATCATCGTCGTAGCTGCGATAGCTGCCCGATCCCGAACGGGAACCGTATACCGACGCGTGCCAGTCCATATATCAGCGCCCCTTCCGACGGATCATCATTCTTTCCATCCTAGACGCCGCCGCGCATAGCCGGTTCCGCTCATATAACAAAAACCGTGACCGGCGCAACGGACATGTGCACCGGCCACGGCGTGGAATCGAATATTGAAACGCTAGTCGCGATCAGCGATCGGACCGGCCCATTCCTCCGTTTCCTGCGGTTCGCGGGCGGAGGCGATGGGCTCCTCGGGCAGGTGCTTGGCGGGGATGGTCTTGGGCTTGAACGGGAACCGCTCGGCGCGCATCTTCTCGTACGCGGCGATGTCGTCCTCGTGCTGGAGCGTCAGGTCGATGTCGTCGTAGCCGTTCATCAGACGCCAGCGCACGTAGTCGTTGACCTCGAACGGCAGCGTCACGTCGCCGCAGGTCACGGTGCGGTCCTCGAGCGAGACGGTCATCGTGCGGCCCGGTTCCTCTTCGAGCAGCTTCCACAGCAGTTCGACGGACTCCTGCGGCATGATCGCCGCTAGCACGCCGTTCTTCGCGGTGTTGCCGTAGAAGATGTCGGCGAAGCGCGGCGCGATGACCACGCGGAAGCCATAGTCGTGCAGCGCCCACACGGCGTGCTCGCGCGAGGAGCCGATGCCGAAGTCAGGGCCGGCGACGAGGATCTGACCCTTCGCGTACTCGGGCTTGTTGAGCACGAAATCCGGGTTGCGGCGCCACGCGTAGAACAGCGCGTCGTCGAAGCCGGTCTTGGTGACGCGCTTCAGAAACACGGCCGGAATGATCTGGTCGGTGTCGACGTTGGAGCGGCGCAGCGGCACGCCCACGCCGGTCAACGTGGTGAGTTTTTCCATGGAATATCAGTCCTTTACAAGATCGACGAGATCACGTTACAGGTCGGCCGGCGAGGAGATCGTGCCGCGGATGGCGGTGGCGGCGGCGACCTGCGGAGAGGCGAGGTGCGTGCGCGAGCCCTTGCCCTGGCGGCCTTCGAAGTTGCGGTTCGACGTTGAGATCGACCGCTCGTCGGGCACGAGCTTGTCGGGGTTCATGCCGAGGCACATCGAGCAGCCGGCGTTGCGCCATTCCGCGCCGAAGTCCTTGAAGATCTTGTCGAGTCCCTCGCGTTCGGCCTGCAGACGCACGCGCGACGATGCCGGCACGACGAGCACGCGGTGGATCGACTTGGCCTTGTGATGGCCCTTCATGATCGCCGCGGCGGCGCGCAGGTCGTCGATACGGCCGTTCGTGCACGATCCGATGAATACGGTGTCGACCGGGATGCTCTTGATCGGCGTGCCCGGCTCGAGATCCATGTACTTGAGCGCGCGTTCGGCGGCGGCGCGCTTGGTCGCGTCCGCGATCTCGCTCGGCACCGGCACGTTCGCCGTGATCGGCAGGCCCTGGCCGGGGTTGGTGCCCCACGTCACGAACGGTCCGAGCTTGGTCGCATCGATGTCAACGACCTTGTCGAACACCGCGTCGTCGTCGGTCTTCAGCGTCTTCCAGTATTCGACTGCCTTGTCCCACATCTCGCCTTCCGGCGCGTGCGGACGGCCCTTGAGGTACTCGAACGTCGTCTCGTCGGGCGCGATCATGCCGGCGCGGGCACCGGCCTCGATCGACATGTTGCACACGGTCATGCGCTCGTCCATGCTCATCTTGCGGATCGCCTCGCCGCGGTATTCGATCACGTGGCCCTGGCCGCCGCCGGTGCCGATCTTCGCGATGATCGCGAGGATGACATCCTTCGCAGTCGCGTCGGCCGGCAGCTCGCCGTTGACGTTGATCGCCATCGTCTTGAACGGCTTCAACGACAACGTTTGCGTCGCCATCACATGCTCGACTTCGCTCGTACCGATACCGAACGCGAGCGCGCCGAACGCGCCGTGCGTCGAGGTATGAGAATCGCCGCACACGATCGTCATGCCCGGCTGCGTCAGTCCCAGGATCGGCGCGAACGCGTGCACGATGCCCTGATCGGCGTCGCCCAGCGGGTGCAGACGCACGCCGAACTCCTTGCAGTTCTTTTCGAGCGTGCTCAGCTGCAGGGCGCTCGTCTTGTCCGGATTCGGCCGGTCGATGTCGACGGTCGGCGTGTTGTGGTCCTCAGTGGCGATGAGCTGATCGACGTGGCGCGGCTTGCGTCCTGCGAGTCGCAGGCCCTCGAACGCCTGCGGGCTGGTGACCTCGTGCATGAGCATCAGGTCGATGTACAGCAGGTCGGGTGCCCCATCGCTGCCCTTGCGCACCAAATGATCGGCCCAGACCTTCTCGGCCAGTGTCGTTCCCATTCGGAATTCCTCCTAATTTTTTTCCGCGGGGTCTTGTACTCTCGCGGCCTTCGTGGTATATAGCCTATGGTTTGGCGCCCGGATGCCGCCCTGGGCGGCCGGTATATGAGATATGGAATGGACCATCTCAAACGGGTTCGCTCGCGCAATACCTCGCAACCCGCCCGGCCGCATTTTGCGTTTCACTATGTGAGATGGCATAATCGTCGTCTATGACTTCCTCCAGAGCAGACGAACCAACCATGCCCGAAGAGCGGCTTGACGAAGGCGAGACGATGACCGACCAGATCGAAGAGAACGACCAGACCGCGGACGACGAGAACGACGGTGCCGAGGAGCGCGCGAACGACGGCGAGATCCACTCCGGCGTCGGCGTGCTCGACAAGACCGTGAAGATCCTCGACGCGCTCGAGTCCGGCCCGGCCACGCTCGGTCAGCTCGTCGCCGCGACCGGACTGGCGCGCCCGACCGCGCACCGCCTGGCGATCGCGCTCGAACGGCACCGTTTCGTGCTGCGTGACCAGCACAGCCGTTTCGCGCTCGGCTCGCGATTCGCCGAGCTTGCGGCGGCCGCCGGCGAGGACCGTCTGCTGACCGCGGCCGGCCCGATCCTGCAGACGCTGCTCGACCGTACCGGCGAGTCCGCGCAGATCTATCGTCGTCAGGGCGATCAGCGCGTGTGCATCGCGGCCGTGGAACGCGCGTCCGGCCTGCGCGATTCGATCCCGGTGGGCGCAATGCTGTCGATGGAGGCCGGCTCGGCCGCGCAGATCCTGCTCGCCTGGGAGGATTCCGAACGTATGCATCAGGGCCTGCGCCACGCGAAGTTCAGCGCCGCAAAGCTGGCCGCCGTGCGCAAGCGCGGCTGGAGCGAGTCGGTGAACGAACGCGAGGAGGGCGTATGCTCGATCTCCGCGCCGATCCGCAACGCGTCCGGCCAGGTGATCGCCGCGATCTCGATCTCCGGCCCGTCCGGCCGTATGGGCAACGCCCCGGGCCGCCGGTACGCGCCGCTCGTGATGGCCGCCGGCAAGTATCTGACCGACGCGCTGATCAAGGCCTCCTCCGGCCGCTGATCGACCGCGGCCCTACCGCCGCAGCCACTCGCGGATCCTGCTCCACAGCGTCTTCTTGTGGAGCAGGTTCATGCCTTCGCTGTCGGGCTTTACCGACGCGATGTCGTACGAATACGCCTTGCGCGAGCTGGGTTTGCCGACCAGATCGCCGAATTCGAGCAGCTGCGTACGCGGGTGGTGCGGGTGACGGATGTCGAACTCGAACAGCCGCGCCGCGCGCTTTTCCGGCGCCGGACCGTACGATCCGAACCCGCAGGTCGGCGTCGCGACCATCATCACACCCTCGGATTCACCGACGAATCCGTTGCGGTGGTCATGACCGGCGACGATGCCGAAATATCCGCCGTCACGCAGCAGCGCGAACTCGCCGCTGTCATAGTCCGGGCAGCTGACGCCCTCGCCCAGATAGCTGCCAGGCTGCGTCTTGTCGTCGTCCAGCACGTAATACTGCGACTCGTATGCACGGTATCCCTGGATCGCGCCCGGCGCGTCCGGTTCGACGGCCTTGAGCAGGTCGTAGTACTGCGGCACGGGCATGTGCTGGAACACCAGCGACTTCGCTCCCAGCGCCTCCGGCACCGAATACAGGAAATCGAGCGTGCGTTTGGCCGGCTTGCCGTACCCGCCCTCCGGCGAGTAATCCCCCGAATCCGCCACGACCAGCGCCAGCACGGCATGCGTACGGTCAGCGTCCATCACTGGCAACGCGAACGTGCCAGCCCCGCACGGATACACCTTCTGGTCGGGCATGCCCGAGATCGGCACGGCGCACGGCGCGGGCATGTCGTAGACGCCTGCCGGGATCATGCCAACCTTTGCGGCCGCGCCGGCCGAGTCGCCGCTTGCGGCAACGTTCGCACCCGCGTGCCCGTCATCGTTTACGGCAACGTTCGCACCGCCATCCGCGCCGCTGCGCTCCGCCGTGCCGACGCGACCGCCCCACTCATGCGGCACCACGTTCAGGCATCCCGGAAACTCGCGGTAGATCGCGTCCAGTTCCTCGTTGCTCAGCCCGCACTGGAAATCATGGTTGCCATACGTCACAGCGAACGGGATGCCACGGTCGACAAGCGGCTTGAGGAACGCCGCGATCTCGCCGCGCACCGCCATCATCGTCTCGTCCAGACGGTCGCCGTGACCCGGTTTCGCGGGAGTCCAGTGCCGCTTGCGGAACGTGGCCGAGAACGCGGTGTCGTATCCGGCGATCTGGTTGCCGGTGAAGATCACAATGTCCGGCCGGGCGGCGTCGAGCGCCGCGGAGATCAGCGCGATCGTGTCCTTGGAGACCTTCGGACCGTCCTGGATGTCGGCGAGCTGCAGCACACGGAATTTGCCCGAATTATGGAACTGCAAGCGACCAAGCCACGCCGATACGGACAGCGGCCGCCGACCTTCGCCGCCCTGCGCATGATTGTCAACTTGATTGAGTTCCGTCATGCCCTCAAGACTATCCCACTTCCTTGTAAATCGCTGAACGATGCGTGAACGCGGCACGCGACCGGCACACATCCCGCACACGTCGCGGCCCGCGCGCGGAACCGGCACTGCGCTTCGCGTCGCGCCCGCCGCACGCTTAGCCGATTCTTACATGGCGACTGGTATCGTGCTGTCAGACTGTTGATTTGACGTTTGCATTGATACTGACAGGATGTTCATGGGTTTCATCAATTTCATCATCGAGCTGCTCAAGGACCCGCGCGCGGCCATCGCCAGCTGGATCGCGATGGGCGTGGCCCCCACGCTCGGCTTCATCTTCCTCATCGTGTTCATCGAGACGGGCGTGGTGTTCTTCCCGTTCCTGCCCGGCGACTCGCTGCTGTTCGCGGCGGGCGTGTTCGCGGCTCCCGACGCGACCACCGGCCAGGTCGCGCTGCCACTGCATTACCTGCTGCCGGTCGTGTGGTGCGCGCCGATCATCGGCGACCAGTGCAACTACTTCATCGGCCATTTCTTCGGCCGTCGCATCATCGAATCCGGCAAGGTCAAGGCGATGACCCCGGAACGCATCGCCAAAACCGAGGCGATGATCGAGAAGTGGGGCCCGCTGGCGGTATTCCTCGGCCGATTCTTCCCGTTCATTCGTACGTTCATGCCATTCATCTCCGGCATCTCGGGCATGCGCTGGCGCCGGTTCACGCCGTTCTCGGTGCTCGGCGGCTTCATCTGGTCGTCGCTGTTCACGCTGCTCGGCTACTTCTTCGGCAACATTCCGGCCGTGCAGAAGCACTTCGAGCTGGTGATCGTGCTGATCCTGGCGGTCTCGCTGATCCCGACGATCGTCGGCCTGCTCAAGGCCAAGTTCGGCAAGAAGAAGCCGGCCGACGGCGCCGATGACGCGGCCGCCGATGCGACGGCGGCCCCCAAGCACGCCCGCTGACGGCAATCCCCGGGCATGCGCCCCGCTGACGGTTCGGTCGGCCGCCGGCACCCATCAGGCACGTTCGCTGATGTCTGGCCGCATCATCTCCCGGCCCGGTCGGCCAGCCCCTTTCCAAATGGCGGTTTTCGCTTGCTGAGCGCTCCCTCAGCGAACGAAAACCGCCATTTACCGTATCGGATGCCGCCCTATCCCGCCATAGCTCGGCCCGTGCGTCCGTTTTCCACCAGAACAACGCCGTATCTGGCGGAAAATGCCCCTTCAAGCGACCGGCAGCGTCCGCTTCCCGCCAGGAACCGTACCGATCTGGACGGAAACGCCCTCTAGGACGCCATCCTGCGTCCGTTTTCCACCAAGACCAATGAACCCTAGAGGGAAACACCCTCTGGAATGCCTCCGCACGTCCGTTTTCCGCCAGAACAACCCTGAGCAAACGCCAGCCCCCGCAAAGGGCGAACGCCCGCCGTCACCGCCGCAACACTCCCGAATCGTCCTTATTTATAACCTTATAAATAACGTGCTATACTAGGGGACGATTCAGTAATAACAACGCCGCCGCAGGCCAATCGGGAGAAGACACCGCACGTCGCACGCCCGCGCAGCCGACGGCACCGCAACGAAGCAGTCGAAAGGACACCACCCATGCGATACGGTCACTTTGACGACGCCGCCCGCGAATATGTGATCGAAACCCCCGCCACGCCCCTGCCGTGGATCAACTACCTCGGCAACGAGGACTTCTTCTCGCTGATCTCCAACACCGGCGGCGGCTACTCCTTCTACAAGGACGCCAAGCTGCGCCGCATCACCCGCTACCGCTACAACAACGTCCCGTTCGACAACGGCGCACGCAACTACTACGTGAGCATCATGAGCAGCGACGCCCCGGACGCCAAGCCGCTCGAAACCTTCTCCCCCACCTTCCTGCCCGTCAAGACCCCGCTCGACAGCTACAAGTGCCGCCACGGCATCGGCTACACCGTCTTCGAGGCCACCAAGTCCGGCATCCGCACCGAGCTGACCGCATTCGTCCCGCTGCATACCAACGCCGAGATCAACCGCCTCGACATCACCAATATCAACGGCGCCCCGAAGACCGTCGACGTGACCGGCCTGGTCGAATGGTGCCTGTGGAACGCCGTCGACGACTCCAGCAACTTCCAGCGCAACCTGTCCACCGGCGAGGTCGAGGTCGAGCGCCTCGAGGACGCCACCCTGCTCTACCACAAGACCGAGTTCAAGGAACGCCGCAACCACTACGCGTTCTTCGGCGTGAACGCCCCGGTCGTCGGCTTCGACACGAGCCGCGACGAGTTCCTCGGCCAGTTCAACGGCTGGGACACCCCGCAGGTCATCGCCGAAGGCAAGGCCCACGACTCCGCGGCCCACGGCTGGTACCCGATCGCCGCGAACCGCGTGCGCGTCACCGTCGACCCGGGCGAGACCAAGTCCCTCGTCTTCATGCTCGGCTACATCGAAGTGCCGAACGACCAAAAGTGGGAGGATCCGAACGATCCGGCCAAGGTCGGCATCATCAACAAGAAGCCGGCCCACGAGCTGTTCTCGCGCTTCAACAGCGTCGCCGAGGTCGACAAGGCGCTCGCCGAGCTCAAGGACTACTGGAACGGCCTGCTGAACATCTACAGCGTCGAGTCCGGCGACGAGAAGCTCGACCGCATGGTCAACATCTGGCACCAGTACCAGTGCATGGTCACGTTCAACATGTCGCGCTCCGCGTCCTACTACGAGTCCGGCATGGGCCGCGGCATGGGCTTCCGCGACTCCAACCAGGATCTGCTCGGCTTCGTGCACCTCGTGCCGGAACGCGCCCGCGAGCGCATCATCGACATCGCCTCCACACAGATGGAGGACGGTTCCGCGTGGCACCAGTACCAGCCGCTCACCAAGAAGGGCAACGCCGACATCGGCGGCGGCTTCAACGACGATCCGCTGTGGCTCATCGCCGGCGTGAACGCGTACCTGGCCGAGACCGGCGACGCGTCGATCCTGACCGAGCCGGTGCCGTTCAACAACGTCGAGGGCTCCGAGGTTCCGCTGCTCGAGCACCTGCGCCGCTCCGCGAACTTCACGATGAGCCACCTCGGTCCGCACAAGCTGCCGCTCATCGGCCGCGCCGACTGGAACGACTGCCTGAACCTCAACTGCTTCTCCGCCACCCCGGGCGAGAGCTTCCAGACCGTGGAGAACAACGATACGGGCGTCGCCGAATCCGTGTTCATCGGCGGCATGTTCGTGCTCTACGGCGGCCAGTACGCCGACATCCTCGCGCACTACGGCGAGGCGAGCGGCATGAGCGCCGACGAGGTCGCCGCCGAGGTCGCGAACGTTCGCACCGCGATCGACGCGATGACCGAGGCCGTGAAGACCGCCGGCTGGGATGGCGAATGGTTCGTGCGCGCGTACGACGCGTACTCGCGTCCGGTCGGCTCGCACACCGACACCGAGGGCCAGATCTACATCGAGCCGCAGGGCATGTGCGTGATGGCCGGCATCGGCCTGGACGACGGCAAGGCGCAGGCCGCGCTCAAGTCCGTCAAGGACCGTCTGACCTGCGAGTGGGGCACCGCGATCCTCGCGCCCGCGTACTCGACCTACCGCATCGAACTGGGCGAGATCTCGACCTATCCGCGCGGTTACAAGGAGAACGGCGGCATCTTCTGCCACAACAACCCGTGGGTGTCGATCGCCAACGCGCTCGCCGGCAACGACGAGGAGGCGTTCGCTGTCTACCGCCGCAACTGCCCGGCCTGGCTGGAGGACAAGTCCGACATCCGCAAGGTTGAGCCGTACGTCTACTGCCAGATGGTCGCCGGCCCCGAGGCCGCGATTCCGGGCGAGGGCAAGAACTCGTGGCTGACCGGCACCGCCGCGTGGACGTTCGTCGACGTGTCGCAGTACCTGCTCGGCGTGCGTCCGACGCTCGACGGTCTCGCGATCGAGCCGCACCTGCCGGCCGAGTACACCGACCTGACCGTCACCCGCGTGTACCGCGGCGTGACTTACCGCATCAAGCTGCAGCGCACCGGCGAGCGCACGCTCACGGTGAACGGCGCCACGGTCGAGGGCACCACGGTGCCGGTGCCGACCGACGGCTCGACCACCGTGGACGTCGTGGCCACGTTCTGATGATCGGCTGATACATTTCAGCCATATCGTGTCATTTCGACCGTGTCATTTCGACCGTGTCATTTCGACCGAGGCGTAGCCGAGCGGAGAAATCTTTCGAAGCTGTTGCAATATAAGATTGCTCCGCTCGCTATCGCTCGGTCGAAATGATCTGCTGTCATAGTGTTTGGGGAAAGAAGGATTCATGCAATACATCGATCAGACCATCACCGGCATCGACGGTACCGAAGCCAAGTTCGTCGGCTATGTGATCGACAACAGCGACGAGGTCGATCCGAAGCGCCAGCGTCCGGCCGTGCTCGTGATTCCGGGCGGCGGCTATGCGATGACCTCCGACCGTGAGGCCGAGCCGATCGCGCTCAAGTTCGTGGGCGCCGGCTACAACGCGTTCGTGCTGCGCTACTCGTGCATGCCGAGCGTGTATCCGACCGCGCTGTGCGAGGCGGCCGAAGCGATGCGGCTGATCCGCTCGCACTCCGACGAATGGCACACCGATCCCGATCGCGTGGCCGTGATCGGCTTCTCCGCGGGTGGTCATTTGGCCGCGAACCTCGCCACCACCGCCGGCGACGACGATCTGGCCGCGCACGGCTACGACCCGGATGCGGTGCGTCCGAACGCGCTCATGCTCGGCTACCCGGTCATCACGTCCGGTCCGCTCGCCCACCGCGGCAGCTTCGACGCGCTGCTCGGCCCGGATCGAAAGGATGATCAGACGTGGCTCGACAAGCTGTCGATCGAGCAGCACATTGATGCGAAGACCCCGCCGGTGTTCGCGTGGCACACCGTGCCGGACGACTGCGTGCCGATGGAGAACACGCTCATGATGATTTCCGCGTGCAAGGCGGCCGGCGTGCCGGTCGAGGCGCACCTGTTCCCCGAAGGCGGCCACGGCCTTGCGCTTGGCACCGAGGAGACCGCGTGGGGCGGCAAGGGCAACATCTTCCCCTGCATCCAGATCTGGCCCAAGCTCGCCATCGACTGGCTCGGCCGCCTCTTCGGCTGACCTGCATCATGTGGGCTCGGTTACGACCGTCGTCACGTCGGTGGCGACCGTAACTGGGTCCACGCCATACCATCCCGACTCGGTTATGGTCGTCGCGACACGAATAGCGACCGTACCTGAGTCCCCATCAGCAATCACGATTCAACTACGGTCGTTTCCGGCATCACAGACGATGCGCATATGGGCCATTCCGGTCGGGGTAGACTGAGGAATCGTCCGTGAATCCAAAGGAGATGACGATGACCGTTGCGGCTTGGGAACGGTTCCTGAACGACGAGGCGAGCTGGCCGGCGGCCTCGCGCACCACGGAGCATGCGATGGTGCGCGACACGACCTCGGGCACCACGTTCACCAAACGCAAGCGCATGAGCCCTGAGGAACGCCACCTGCAGATCATGCAGGCCGCCACAAAGATCATCGCATCCAAGGGCTTCTGGGGCATGTCGCTGCAGGACATCGCCGACGAGATCGGCATCACCGAGGCCGCGCTCTACCATTACATCGATTCGAAGAACGAGCTGCTCAACATGGTGCTCGCCGAAGGTTACGATACGCCGGAAGCCGACGAGTACAACGCCACCACCTCGACCGTGACCGACTGCGACGGCCACCATTTCTACTGCTTCCCCCGCTACTGCGTCAACGTGGTGCTCTACAACCTGCAGCGCCCTGAGATGGTGCAGTTGTTCGCCATGCTCAACGGCGAGGCGCTCAATCCCGCGCATCCGGCGCACCGGTTCTTCATCGGCCGACACCTGCGCAACTGGGAGCAGGTTGGTTCGATGGATTGGATCCTGCCGGAGGGTTACGACGAGGAACGCTTCTATCACGTCTACACGCTGGCGATGTCGGCGATGGACGGCCTGCAGTACCGTTGGCTCGCCGACCATTCCGTGAACCTGCTCGAGGAATGGCTGGCGTTCTCCGACGAGATCTTCCCCGATGCGACGTGGCACGGGTTCCGTGATCCGAGCGAATACGATCCGGCCAGCGGACAGTGCCTGATGCCGTTCACACTGCAGGCGCGCGAAGGCTGATCACTAAGACCGAACGATGACGAAAAGGCCGTCGGACATCCGCGATGATGTCCGACGGCCTTTTCGTTCGTGTTGTCGGTTGCGTCATGCGGTCTCGTCAACAGGCGGAGCGACGCGATCGGCCGGTCAGTCGGCCGTGGTCAGCTGCGCGTGTACGACTTCCTCGACGAACGCGTAGTACGCGCCGATCAGTCCCGCGTAGCTCACGTTGCGGCACCGTTTGATCGGCGTATTGAAATCCTTCCATGAGGGGATCGATTCAAGCGATTCGCGCACGAGCGGCAGGAAGATCGTCTCCTGGCAGATGGAACCGCCGAGCAGCACGCATTCGGGATCGAACGACACCACGATGTTGTAGATGCCGATGGCGATGTAGCGGATCCACTCGTCGACTAGCTCTCGGATGCCCGGCTCGGCGATGCGCCGCATCAGGCTGGACGGCACGATGCTTTCCGCCTGGCCGCCGAATCGTTCGGCGTACCGGCGGCTCAGCGCATCGGTCGAGGAGTATTCGTGGAGCGAGCGGGCGCCGTCGAGCTGGTAGTTGGTGACCATCATGCCGAGTTCGCCCGCACGCCAGTCGCGGCCTCGCCGGACGTGCCCGTCGAGGAACAGCGCGCCGCCGACACCCGCGTCGGTGACGGTGAAGACCACGAAATCGTTGAGTTTGCGCGCATTGCCAGCATGTTTTTCGGCGATGGCCGCGCAGTTCGCGTCGTTTTCGATCCAGATCGGCAGATCGTCGCCGAGACGGCTGCGCAGTTCGGCGCCGACGTCCTGGCGGTTCAGCGAGCTGATCGCGCCGCCGAGGATGCAGCGCTGGCGTTTGACGTCGATGAAGCCGGGCATGCTTAGCGAGACGCCGTCGATGGTGTCGCGCTGCTGCCGGACGACGTTGGCGATGGCGTTGAACAAATCCTCGGAATGTTCCGTCGGGGTCGCAAACGAGGACGGCACATCCTGGATGCCGTTCGTCACCACGGCGTGACGGGTGAAGCGACGGCCGATGTCGAACGTCAGCACCCGGCTGCTTTCCTTACGCGCCATCGTAACCTCCTTGTCGTTGCTTGCGCGGCTCGGTACACACTACCAGCACGCCATGTACGGGTCGTCGTCCGGCCGCGCGGTCGCCGGCGGCCCGCGTCATAACAAGCCCCGGCTGTGTTGTATGGCATACATTATACGCCCGTTCACAGGCTTTATTTATAACTTTATAAATAAAGCCCAAGAATTTTCTGCTCACACAGCTGCGACGCGATTCCGACCGCGCCCGCACCATACATAGCAAGATGCCGCCGGAACCGGGAAACGGGCATCGTTCCGGGTTCCGGCGGCATCATCATAGCCGCCGCTCGCGGCGGTTATCGCGCAGCGACGACGACCTGATACGGCGTGAGCTCGAGCTGCCCGCCCAGCGCCGCGCCGTCGGCCATCAGGTCGGCGGCACCGGCCAGTTCGGGCACGGCGGCCGTCTGCGGCTTGTCGGTCATGTTGAGCACGAACGTGAACGTGCGGCCGTCGTCGGCGACGCGCTCGGCGAACTCGACGCCGTCCGGCAGGTCGTGCGCGGCCAGTCCGGCCTCGGCGATGACCGGCGTGACGAACGCGTCCATGCCGGCCTCGTCGAGCGGGGTGCCGACGTAGTAGGTCACGCCCTCGCCGGTCGTGTTCGCGGTGACGGCCGGGGTTCCGGCGTAGAACTCGTCACCGCCGTAGACCGCGAGCGCACGCGCGCCCTCGAGGTGCATGATGGAGGCCACGATCTCGCCGCTCGCCTCGACGGACGCGGTGCGGCCCGCGCAGTGGGCGCACGCGTCGGCGCGGCCGGCGCAATCGGCGCCGCCGCAGAACTCGACCGGGATCGTCTTGCCGGGTTCGATCGCGTCGATCTCCTCGGCCCACACGCCGGCGAGCTTGCGGAACGGCCCCGGGTAGCCGCCGGGGATCACGAGGTCGTGCTCGTCGTGGATGCCGCTCATGTAGCCGGTGACGAACCGTCCGCCGCCGCGAACGTACGCATCGACCGCTTCGGCGACGCCCGGCTTGACCATGATGAGCGCGGGCGCGACGACGATCGCGTACTGCGCGAGTCTGTCGGCCGGCGTCGTGCTTTCGATGATGTCGACGGCGATGCCGCGCTTGTTGAACGCGCGGTAGAAGCGGTGCACCTCCTCCGGATACGCGAATCCGGCGGTCGGGCCGACGCAGCCTTCGAGCGACCAGTAGCTCTCCCAGTCGAACATGACGGCCACGTGGGCTTTCACGTCCGAGCCCATGATCCGCGGCGCGACCTTGGCCAGATCGGCGCCGAGCGCCTTGACCGAGCGGAACACGCGCGACTCCTCGGTGCCGTCGTGCGCGATCACGGCGCCGTGGAAGCGTTCGCAGCCGCCGAGCGACTGGCGCATCTGGAAGAACTGCACGGTGTCGGCGCCATGCGCCACGGCCTGCCAGCTCAGCGCCGCGACCTCGCCCGGCTTCTTGACCTTGCAGAACGGGAACCAGTTCTGCTGGTTCGGCGTCTGTTCCATGAGCATGAACGGCTTGCCACCGCCCACGGCGCGCATCAGGTCGTGGTTCATGGCCACGCGGCTGGCCGGCATGCCCATACCCGGGTAGTTGTCCCAGCTCACCACGTCCATCTCACGGCCCCACGCGAAGTAGTCGAGGTCCTTGAACGATCCCATGAGGTTCGTGGTGATCGGCGTGGTCGCATCGTACTTGCGCACCGCGTCGCGCTCGTTCACGTAGCAGCCGAGCTGCGATTCGCTCTGGAAGCGGCGGTAGTCCATCATGAGCCCGGAGATCACGCACTTCTTCAAATCCCAGTCGGAACCGATGCCGTCGCCGAGTTCGACCGGCGGCACGATGTCGTTCCAGTCGAGGATCGTGTGGCTCCAGAAATTCGCGCACCACGCGTGGTTGAGCGCGTCGAGCGTGCCGTACTTGGCCTTGAGCCACTCACGGAACGCGGCCGCGCACGCCTCGCAATAGCACAGGCCGCCGCCACCGCCGTACTCGTTGCAGATGTGCCAGGCGACCAGGCCCGGCGTGCCGGCGTAGCGCTCGGCGAGCTTGCCGGCGAGCGCGGCCGACAGTTCGCGGTAGACGGCCGAGTTCGGGCAGAAGTTATGACGACCGCCGAACACGCGGCGCTGGCTGTTGAACGTGGTGCGGATCGTCTCGGGATGCTTGCGCACGAGCCATGCGGGCAGTGCCGCGGTGGCGGTGGCGAACACGATGCGGAAACCGTGCTTGACGAGCAGGCCGACGATTTTGTCGAGCTTGCCGAAATCGTACGTTTCCTCGTCGGACTGGAGCAGCGCCCACGAGAACACGTTGATCGTGGCCTCGTTGATGTGCGCGTGCTCGAGCATCTCGATGTCGTGCTCCCACGTGTCTTCCGGCCACTGTTCGGGGTTCCAGTCGCCGCCGAACAGGAAGCTGTCGAATAAGGGCTTCGTCATGATTGGTTCCGTTCCTTTCCTTACGCCGCCGGCAGGGTCACACCGTGTAGCGCACGTCGCTGAACGTGATCTCGCCGCGGCCGTGCGCGTAGACGCCGAGCAGGATGCCGGTGAAGCCGCCGGCGTTTACGAAGCTGAGCACCTTGCCGGGGATGCGGCCGAGCGGCTGCTCCTCGCCGGTGAACGTGTTCTTCACGGCGAACGCGTAGCCGCGGTCGTCGCCGCGCACGATCAGACGCAGCGTCGCGTCGGCGGATTCGTTGACCGAGCCAACGACCGAGACGAGGCCGGCGTTGTGCGCGACCGCTTCGACGCGCAGCAGATCCTCGTCGTCGGCAGCGTGCACGGTGATCGTCAGGTAGTGGTTCGCGTTCGCGTACACGGCCACGCCGGTCTCGCCGTCGGTCAGTTCGCGGGCGTCGGACAGCGTCGCGCCGAACTCGAACCGGAAATCGGTCTGCCGTGTGCCAACCATCGTCGGACCGTCGTCCAGCGAGAAGTCCTGTTCGGCCGCGTGGATGTCGACCGTCACGCCGTTCGAATCGCACAGCGAACCATCCTCGCGCGGCACCGGACCCGCGGTCATGCGCTTGTCGCCGCCGCCGACCGTGAACCGTCCGGTCTTGTCGATCGCCGGCGTGATCCACTCGACGTCCCTTTCGAGCGACTCGCCGCAGCCGTTGAGCTCGCAGTCGTACGACTGGTCGGCGAGCTTCGGCCAATCGTTTTCCCACTCGAACCATACGGCGTACGGCTCGCGGCCGACCCAGCCCTGCGCCGGGTACTCGTCGTTGTTGCGCGTGCCGTGGAACACCATGAGCGTGCGGTCGCCGTCGAAATGCGCGCAGTCGCAGTGGCCGATGGCCTGCAGCGTCAGGTGCGTGGAACGGTTGGTGATCAGCGGGTTGCCCGGGTACATCTCGTACGGGCCGGTCGGGCTGGTCGAACGCGCGATGTTCTCCATGTGGCCGGATTCGGTGCCGCCTTCGGCCCACATGAGGTAGTAGAAGCCGCCGCGCTTGTACATGTGCGGGCCTTCCGGATTCGAGCCGGTGATGCCGCCGCAGATGCGCTGGCGCTTGGTGAGCACGGTGCCGGTGTTGACGTCGATCTTCGACAGGTAGATGCCGGCCGGCTCGCGCTCGCCGTTCTCGTCGGGCTCGCCGCCCTCGTTGCCGCAGATGTATGCGGTGCCATCGTCGTCGAAGAACAGGCTCGGGTCGATGCCCGGCCAGCCCTCAACCCAGATCGGCTCGGACCAGCCGGCGTGCGGATCGGCCGAGGTGAGGATCATGTTGCCCTTGTTCACGTTGGTGACGATGAGGTAGTACTCGCCGTCGTGATAGCGCAGAGTGGGCGCATAGATGCCCTGGCTGTTGCCCATCGTCTCGTACGGGAACTGGCCGGGACGGTTCATCGCGTCGCCGATCTTGCGCCAGTGCATGCCGTCCTCGGATTCGAAGACCGGCAGGCCGGGGAAGAACTCGAACGAGCTGTTGACCATCAGGTACGTGCCCTGCGGGGTCTCGCAGATGGTCGGATCGGGGTGGAATCCGGACGCGATGCGGCGCGCCGGCTTGCAGTTGAACAGAGTCATGGAAAACGTCCTTGTAGTGAGATGACAGTACGAAATGCGGCGCGAATCGAACACAACGATTCGCGCCGCGAAATCAGATCAATGCCGTCTTAGCCGGAAATCCGGAACCGATCAGGCGTTGACGTGCAGCGGGTCGGAACCCGGGCGCACGAGCACCGGCAGGGTGTGGTAGTCGTACTGCTCGGTGTACCACTTGCCCGGCTCGTAGGTCTTGCCGGTCAGCAGGTTGGCCCACGCCTCTCCCGCGTGATCGCCGCCGGCGTCCGGCACGTAGAAGCGCGCGGTGCCGTCCTCGGAGAACACCGGGGCCACGAGCAGGTCGTCGCCCAGCATGTACTGGGTGTCGATGTCCTCGCAGGCCGGGTCGGTCGGGAACTCGAGCACCATCGCGCGCATCATCGGCACGCCGGTCTCGTGGGTTTCCTTGGCCATCGCCTCGAGGTACGGCTTGAGCTGCAGCTTGAGCTCGGTGAACTCGCGCGACACCTCGACCGCCTCGTCGCCGTACAGCCACGGCACCTTGTACTCGGTGGAGCCGTGGTAGCGGGAGTGGGAGGAGAGCAGACCGAACTGGGTCCAACGCTTGAACAGGTCCGGGGTCGGCTTGTCCTCGAAGCCGGCGATGTCGTGGCTCCAGTAGCCGAAGCCGGACATGCCGAAGCTCAGGCCCGCGCGCAGCGACTCGGCCATCGACGGGTAGTTGGACGAGCAGTCGCCGCCCCAGTGCACCGGGAACTGCTGGCCGCCGACGGTTGCGGAACGGGCGAACAGGATCGCCTGGTCGGCGCCCTTGGTCTCGACGAGCACGTCGTAGACGGCCTTGTTGTACAGGTAGGTGTAGTAGTTGTGCATCAGCTCCGGATCGGAACCGTCGTAGTACTGGACGCCCTCGGTCGGGATGCGCTCGCCGAAGTCGGTCTTGAAGCAGTCGACGCCCTGCGCGACGAGGTGCTTGAGCTTGTCCTGGTACCACTTGGTGGCCTCGGGGTTGGTGAAGTCGACGATCGCCATGCCGGCCTGCCACTTGTCCCACTGCCAGACCTCGCCGTCAGTGGTCTTGATGAAGTAGCCCTTCTTGGCGCCCTCCTCGAACAGCGGGGACTTCTGGCCGATGTAGCTGTTGATCCACACGCACACCTTCAGGCCGCGGTCGTGCAGCTTCTTGAGCAGGCCTTCCGGATCGGGGAACTTGGTCTCGTCCCACTCGAAGTTGCACCACTCGAGTTCCTTCATCCAACGGCAGTCGAAGTGGAAGACGGACAGCGGGATGTTGCGCTCGGCCATACCGTCGACGAACTCCATCACAGTCTTCTCGTCGTAGTCGGTGGTGAACGAGGTGGACAGCCACAGGCCGTAGCTCCAGTCCGGAACCAGCGGCGGCTTGCCGGTCAGGTCGGTGTAGGTGTTGAGAATGCCCTTCAAGTCCTTGCCGCCGATGACCGAGTAGCTCATCTCCTCGCCCGGCACGGAGAACTGCACGCGGGAGACCTTCTCGGAGCCGACCTCGAAGCTGACCTTGCCCGGGTTGTCGACGTACAGGCCATAGCCCTTGTTGGACAGGTAGAACGGGATGTTCTTGTACGCCTGCTCGGTGCCGGTGCCGCCGTCCTCGTTCCAGATGTCGACGGTCTGGCCGTTCTTGACGAAGTTGGTGAAGCGCTCGCCGAGGCCGTAGATCTTCTCGCTCACGCCGAGGTCGAGCTGCTCGGAGACGTGCAGGCGGCCTTCCGGATCGGTGACGAGGCCCTTGGCACGCCAGCCGGAGTGGGCGATGGTCTTGCCGTCGTACTTGTAGGTGAAGTCGATGGTCTCGCCCTTGGAGATCTCCAGCGTGAGCTTGCCGGAGGTGAAGGACCACTTGTCGTCCGTCTCGTCGATGGTGACGACCGGGTCGGACTCGTTGAGCGCGAACTTCGGGCAGTGGCGACGATCCTTCTTGAAGTTGATCAGGCGCGTGGTGATGATGTCCTCGCGCGGGGAGGTGACCTCGATGGTCAGGATGCCGCCGTCGAGCGTCTGGCCCGGGTGGTGGATCGGCACGCCGAACGGGCAGAACAGGGTGAGCTTCTTCGGCTCGACGTTCGCGGTGTACACGTTGGCCGCGTACTTGACGCTGAAGCCGTCCTTGACGAGCCAGCCGCCGTTGAGGAACTTCATTGTTGCTTCTCCTTCGTTGCGAGATTGCCGACGACCCTTCCGTGGGAAGACGGCCTTGCTTGTTTTTTATCTTATTTATAAGTCTATAAATAACAAGATGCGACACGCCGCGGTCGCGAATTTCGCCTGACGGATTTCACCGGCTGCAGCTGGATCGCGTGGCGGAAAACGCTCGCTGAGGCAGGCCTCAGCGAGCGTTTTCCGCCACTTCCGGTCGGATCAGTCGAGATGACCGGTCAAGCGGATATCGTCGACGGACTCGCCGACATAGACCGCGGCGGCCGGGGCCACAGCGAACGCGCCGGGACCGTACGCGCCCTTGCCCTCGGCGCCGACGGCCCAGTAGCGCAGCGCCTCGGCGGCCGGCAGCGCGATCTCGACCTGACGGCTCTCGCCCGCGGCCAGCGCCACCTTCTCGAATCCGCGCAGCTCCTTGACCGGGCGGTCTTCGCCGGTACCCTCAAGGCCGAAGTACACCTGTGGCACGGCCTTGCCGGCCCGCTCCCCCGTGTTCGTCACGGTGAACGCGATGCGCACCTCGTCGTCCACGCGGCGCACGTCGAGATCCGAGTACGCGAACGTCGTGTAGCTCAGGCCGTGGCCGAAGCAGAAGCGCACCGGCACGTGGCGCGTCTCGAAGTAGCGGTAGCCGACGTAGATGTCCTCGTCGTAGCGCACGTGCAGGCCGGGGCCGAACGTGCCGACCGAGTGCGCCGGCGAATCGGCGAGTGCGATCGGGAACGTCTCCGGCAGGTGGCCGCTCGGGTTGACGCGGCCGAGCAGCGTCTCGGCGAGCGCGGTGCCGGATTCGCAGCCGTTGTACCAGTTCCACACGATCGCGCGGGCGCGGTCGGCCCACGGCATCGCGATCGGCGAGCCGGCGACGAACACGAGCACGGTGTCGGGCGCGGCGTCGAGCAGCGCTTCAATCAGCTCGTCCTGGCCGTACGGCAGTTCGATGTCCTCACGATCGCGGCCCTCGAGATCGTGCTCGTGGTCGAGTCCGCCGATGAAGATCACCGGATCGCCGGCCGCTGCGTACTCGCGGGCCTTCACCACGGCCTCGTCGCGCAGCGCGGCCGCGCGTTCGGCGTCGGATTCGGCCGATCCGACCGAATTCTCGAGGCTCTCCTCCTGCCACGAATCGTCCTGCACGACCTGCTTGGCGTCGTAGCCGAGCGCGTATTCGATCTCGACGTTGCCGCCGAGCTGACCGTTCAGGCCGAGCAGCGGCGTGATCTCGTGCAGCGCCTTGATGACCGCGCTGCCGCCGCCGTTGGAGTGGATGCGGTCCGCGTTCGCGCCGACGACGAGCACGCGGCGCAGCGAACCCTCGTCCAGCGGCAGCACCGGACGGCCGGAGGCGCCGGCCTCGTTCTTGAGCAACACGATCGACTCGCGCGACACGTCGAGCGCCTTGGCGGCGTGCGCGAGCGTCGCGTAGGAGCCGGCCTCGCGGGCGGGCTTCGTGCCGTCGGCAGCGGGCAGCATGTGCAGCGCGTCCATCACGGCGAGCACGCGCAGCACCTTCTTGTCCACGTCCGCCTCACTCACCTCACCGGAAGCGATCGCTCGGCGCAGCGGGTTCGCGAAGTAGTACTCGTCGAAGTTCGGCGTGACCGACATCTCGACATCCAGTCCGACGCGGGCGCTTTCGACCGTGCGCTTGACCGCGCTCCAGTCGGACACGACGAATCCGTCGAAGCCCCACTCGTCACGCAGGATCTGGTCAAGTAGCTCGGCCGATTCGCAGCACTGCGTGCCGTTGACGAGGTTGTACGCGCCCATGACTGACAGCACGCCGGCTTTCTTGACGGCCTTCTCGAACGCGGGCAGGTAGATCTCGCGCAGCGCGCGCTCGCTGATCGTCTCGTCCACCTCGAGACGGTCGGTCTCCTGGCTGTTGGCCGCGTAGTGCTTGGCGCAGGCGGCCACGTCGGACTCCTGCACGCCGCGGATGTACTGTTCGCCCTGCTCGCCGGCGAGGTACGGGTCCTCGCTCATGTATTCGAAGTTGCGGCCGCACAGCGGGCTGCGCTTGATGTTGAGCGACGGTCCCAAGATCACGTCCTTGCCGCGGCCGCGGGCCTCCTCGCCGAGCACTTCGCCGACGGTGCGGGCGAGCGCGCGGTTCCAGGTGGAGGCGACGGCGGAGCCGGACGGCAGGTAGGTCACGCGGTCGCGCGTGTTCCACAGCGGCGCCCAGTTGTCGTTGTGCAGCTCCTCGCGCGGCCCCATCGGGCCGTCGTCCATGTGGAAGTACGGGATGCCGAGTCGCGGCGCGGCGCCGCTTTTGAACAGTCCGGCGGCGTGGATGATGTCGACCTTCTCGTCGAGCGTGAGCCGGGCGAGCAGGTCGCGGGCCTTGGCCTTGTTGGTTTCGGTGATGGTGGTCATGTTGAGCTCCTTCTTCTGTGCGGTTCCGTGCGATACCCGGCACTGCCGGACGTGCCGGACGTGCCGGACGTTGCCGAACGTTGCCTGACGTTGCCGAACGTTGCCGGACGTTGCCGGACGCGGGCCGGGTATCGCTTATAGCGGCTGATGGCCGGCCGTGCGGCCTACTTGATGACGATCCGGAAGCCGACCGGCACGTTCTCCTCGACGCCGGGGCGTGCGGCCGGGGTGATGACCAGACCGTCGTTCGTGCGCTCGAACGGCACGTCGCCCGCGCCGAGCTGCTCGACGTGGTCGATGATGCCGTGGAACGGCGCGCGGATGCCGTCGTGGTACGCGGCGAACGTGGTGCTCGTGAGCGTGGACTGGCCGGCCGGGTTGAGGCAGAACGCGTACACGTCGCCGTCCTTGGCCGTGAACCGCCAGTCGGACGCCGTGTATTCGAGCACGTTCTGGTCGGCGAACGAGCCTTCCGCGGCGTGCGTCGTGCCCTCCTCGGCGAACCGCCACGGGCGCGTGCCGTAGATGCCCTCGCCGTTGGCCTGCATCCACGCGCCGATGTGCTCGAGCAGCTCGCGGTCGTGCGGCGCGATCGAACCGTCGGCGCGCGGGCCCACGTTGAGCAGCAGGTTGCCGTTCTTGCTCACCGCGTCCACGAGCGTGACGATCAGTTCGGCAAGGCTCTTGTAGTCGAGCGAGTTCGTGTAGCACCACGAGTTGCGCGCGATGGCCGTATCGGTCTGCCACACGTACGGCGTCGCGGTCGACAGTCCGCCGCGTTCCACGTCGAACAGGCCGGCGCCCCACGCCATGCCGTCGTCCTTGTAGCAGATGATGACCGGCACGCCCCACTCGACGCCGCGGTTGTAGTAGAACGCGGCCAGCTTCTTGACGTACGGCTTGAACGCGTTGTGCTGGATCCACCAGTCGAAGTACAGCATCTCCGGACGGTAGTTGTCGATCAGCTCGCACACGCGCAGCAGCCAGTCGTCGAGGTACTCCTCGGTCGGCTTCGGCACGGAGAACAGGTCCTGGTTGTCGGGTTCGGGCGTGGCCGGCCAGTAGAAGTCGCCGCGCTTGAGCGGTTCCTTGACGTCGGAGTCGAACTCCTTGCCGTGGCCCATGAACCACCAGTGCTCGGCGCGGTGGTTGGACGTGGCGAAGTGCATGCCGTGGCCCAGCGTGGCCTCGCGCAGCTCGCCGATGATGTCGCGGTGCGGGCCCATGTCGACCGTGTTCCAGCGTGAGATCTCGCTCTTGTACATCTGGAAGCCGTCGTGGTGCTCGGAGACCGGGAAGTAGTACTTCGCGCCGGCCGCCTGGAACAGGTCGAGCCATTCGTTCGCGTCGAACTTCTCGGCGGTGAACATCGGGATGAAGTCCTTGTAGCCGAACTCGTTCTGCGGGCCGTAGGTCTCGCGGTGATGCTCATACTCGGGATAGCCCTGGATGTACATGTTGCGCGAATACCATTCGTTGCGGTATTCGGGCACGGTGTACAGGCCCCAGTGGGTGAAGATGCCGAACTTCGCGTCGGGGAACCAGCCCGGCACCTGCACCTGCGACAGCGACTCCCAGGTGTCGGTGTACGGACCTTGGGCGACGACGGCGTCGATGGTCTGCAGATCGATCATGTGTAACGCTCCTGTTGGATGGACTCGTTGAATGATTCCGTATGATGTGATTGCCGCGTTCGGCGGCCCTGTCCGGCCGGATTGCGATACGGCCGGATTGCGCTCGGATATATGACCGGATGATGACGGTCTGACGTACGTCGGACCGTGTCGGACTGGAATCAAGCCGGGCCGGACATACAAAGTCGGACATACAAAAAGGGCACCGGGATTCGGTTGCCGGATCCGGTGCCCTGATGGTCGCGGGCGGCGACGGGCACCGCCTGCGACCTATTGAGTTATCGATGGTGAGTTACTCGGATTCCCGATCGCCGAATCACTTGGAGTCGGAGGAGGAATCCTTGTTCTCGGCCTTGTAGGCCTTGACGGCGGCCTTGCGGGCGGCGTCCTGGTCCTTGGCGTTCTTCATATCCACCTCGAGGACCTGGTCGATGCCGAGGCCCTTGACGGTCTCACGCATCTGATCCATGATCTTCTCGGCCTCGGCCTCGGAGGAGGCGAAGGAGGCCTTCCAGGAGGCGTTCACGATCTCGGTCTTGACGGAGCCGCGCAGGGTGGTGATCTGGGAGTTCTCGTCCGGGGTCATGTATGCGGAGCCCGGGGCGACGTCGATCATCTTGTTTGCCTCGAGGTACTCCATGGTGGTGCTGTAGCCGCCCATGTGCTCGGACCAATCCTTGTTCAGCGCGTTGTTGTTGGCCTTCTCGAGCTCGCTCGGCCACATCGAGGCGTTGTACGGGTAGCCGGTGTCCGGATCGTTGTCGTTCACGTTCACGGTCGGGAAGTTGAGGGCGGAGATGCCGTCGGAGTAGGAGCCGCCGCCGTATTCCTCAGGAACGTTCTCGCTGGCGCCGGAGAGCACGCTGGAGCCGAAGTCGGTCAGGACCGGCTTGCCGTCCTCGATGTTCCAGTTCAGACCCTTCGGGCCGGCAGCGCCGCCGGTCTGGGCGCCGGAGTCGTACACGCCTTCCGGAGAGTACAGCCAGTTGATGAACTTGACCAGACGCTGCTTGTTCTTGGCCTGGGAGCCGATGCCGATGAAGGTCTTGCCGCCGGTCGGGGTGGCGCCGTAGGAGAAGATCTTCTGGTCCTTGAGCGGGGCGATCATGAAGCCCTTGCCCGCGGCCTTGTTCTCGTTGGTGTTGTAGGCGGCCTGACCGAGCCACGGCCAGAAGGAGAAGAGCACCTTGCCGTCCTTGTACTTGGAGTTCATGGTGTCGTAGTTCTGGGTGGTGGACTCAGGATCGACGATGCCGGCACGGTAGGCGGCGTTGAAGAACTTGATGGTGCGGTCGTAGATGCCGTCCTTGTCGGTGATGGACTGGTAGTCGGAACCATCGGCCTTCGCCAGGACGAAGCCCATCTCGTCGTAGCCGTAGAAGCAGGTCGGCTGCTTGGCGTTGTTCATCATGTTGCCATCCCAGTCCTTGAACAGGGACATGGCGTAGATGTCGTTGCGGCCTTCGGTCTCGCGGGCCTTGTCCTGCATCTTCTTGAGCACCGGAATCAGGTCCTCGAGGGTGTCGATCTCCGGGTAGCCGATCGCCTTGTAGTAATCCCAGCGGATGTACGGGCCGAAGGTCGGCTCAAGGCCTTCGGAGGCCTCGGTCGGAGCCTTGTCGGAGACGGAGCCCGGAAGGCCCCAAACGCCGGAATCCTGGCCGATGACCTTGTTCATGGCGTCGATCGCGGCCTGGTGGCCCTTGATGTAGTCCATGCCGTCGAGGTACGGGGTCATGTCGGCGAGCAGCTTGGCCTTGACCATCTTGGAGCCGTAGCCGCCGTCGTAGCCGTAGATGATGATGTCGCCCAGGTTGCCCGAGGCGGAACGGGTGTCGAACAGGGTGGAGCCGCCGCCGGCCACGTTCGGCGCGATGATGTTCAGCTTGATGTTGAACTTGTCCTTGATGATCTTGGCGAACCAGCCCTTCTGCTCGCCCTGGTAGTTGGCGAGGCCGTCGAAGACGTCGACGGTCATCAGCGAGCCGTCGTCCTCCTCGGAAGCGGTCTTGTCGCCGCCGCATGCCGCGAGCGAGACCATCATCGCAGCGGCAAGGCCAGTGGCCAGCACCGCTTGGATCTTCTTCTTGATTTCCATGACGGAAACCTCCTTGTTCCTTTTCCTTGATTTCCTGGATGGGGAAAAACTGTGTTGTGTTGGTTGTTTTATGGCGGCCGGCTTCCGGCGTTGGAAGCCGGCCGATCATTATTCAGTTGTGGGGATTGTGCGCGTCGCCTGCGGCGCTGCAATTAGGGACTCGCCCTTCGGCGAGCCTTGTCTGCTGCCTTCGCTCGGCTCTCGCCTCGCTCAGGCTGAGCCTATGAACAGTCCACCGGACTGTTCATTACGGCTCGCCTTCGGCCCCTGCAGCAGCGGACCTCGCTACGCTCGGACTCAATCCGACCTTCGCTCGGCTACCGCCTCGCTCAGGCTGAGCCTATGAACAGTCCACCGGACTGTTCATTACGGCTCAGCCCTTCACCGCGCCCAGCATCATGCCCTTGACGAAGAAGCGCTGGAAGAACGGGTAGACGAACAGGATCGGGAGCACGACGATCACGGAGACGGTCATGCGGATCGAGGTCGGGGTCTGCTGGGTGGCGAGGGCCGCCACGTTCATCGCGGTGCCCGCGCTCGCCTTCACGGAGGCGGCCAGCGCGTTGGCCTGGTTGATGTAGGTGTACAGCAGGTACTGCAGCGACCACAGTTTCGAGTCGGTCATGTAGATCAGCGTGTCCTGGAAGGAGTTCCACTGGCCGACTGCGGAGAAGATGCCGACGGTCGCGAGAATCGGGGACATCATCGGCAGCACGATCTTCCAGAAGACCGTCAGCGTGCCGGCGCCGTCCATCTCGGCGGCCTCCTGCAGCGAGTGCGGGATCGACTCGACGAAGGTCTTGACGAGGATGATGTTGAACGGCTGGACGATGGCCGGGAGCACGTAGACCCAGAAGTTGTTGGTCAGGTGCAGGTTCTTCATCGTGATGAACATCGGGATCAGGCCGGCGTTGAAGTACATCGTGATGACGATGAAGCGGTACCAGAACTTGCGCGCCCACATCTTCTCCTGCGTGAACATGAAGCCCAGGAACGCGGAGGCGATGACGGTGAGCACGGTACCGATCACGGTACGGGCCACGGAGACGAACGCCGCGGTGCTCAGGCCGGAGAGCGCGAAGACCGCCTTGTAGTTCTCCCAGTGGATGCCCTGCGGGATCCAGTTGACCTCGCCGGCCGCGGAGGCCGAGTTGTTCGAGATCGAGTTGATGATCAGGTAGTAGAACGGGTAGACGCAGATGAACGCGAATACGATGAAGAAGATGATGTTGAAGACGTTGTAGATTTCCTCGCCGCGGGTACGACGCTGGGACGGAGCCACGCCTTGCTTGATTTTGTTAGCCATGATGCTTCCTTACATTCCTCGACACGAATCAGACGATCGACACGCCACGGGTGCGCTTGGACAGCCAGTTGACCAGGATCAGCAGGCCGACGCTGACCAACGACTTGAGCATGGAGATGGCGGTTGCCAGCGACAGCGAGCTGTTGCCCATGCCCACGTTGTAGACGTAGAGGTCGAGGACCTGGATGTGCTGCATGTTGAACGCGTTCTGGAAGACGTAGTACTGATCCATGCCGTTGTTCAGGAAGTTGGAAATCGAGAGCATAAGCAGGACGAAGTAGGTCGGCAGCAGCTGCGGGATGGTGACGTTCCAGATCTGCTGGAGACGGTTGGCGCCGTCCACCTGAGCGGCTTCGTACAGCTCGGGATCGATGCCCGCGATGCCGGCGAGGTACATGATGGAGCCCCAGCCGAGGCCCTTCCAGATGCCCCACAGCAGCATCTTGAGCCATGTGTGCGAGTCGGAGTCGAGGAACTTGAGCGGCTCGGAGATCAGGCCGAGGTCCTGAAGCAGGGTGTTGAACATACCGGTGGTGGAGAACATCGCGAAGGCCACGGCGTAGACCAGAACCCAGGAAATGAAGTTCGGCAGGGTGGTGAGCGTCTGGATGAGGTTCTTGAACCACTTCGCACGGATCTCGTTCAGGGCGATGGCGAAGACCAGCGGGAAGAACGAGGTGAGGATGTTCAGGCCGGACATCGCGAAGGTGTTGATGAGCACCTGGCCGATGGTGCGCAGCTGCGCCGGGTTCTGCACGAGCATCTTGAACCACTGCAGTCCGACGAACTCGCTCTCCTCGAGCGGGATCGGCGGCTGGTAATCAAAGAACGCGTACACCCAGCCGAACAGCGGCAGGTAGCAGAACAGGACGGCCATGATCAGGAACGGGACGATCATCAGCCACAGCTTGATGCCGTGCTGCTTGTTCGTTTCGATCTTCGACTTGTTGGCCTTGCGCCCCGCGCCGCGCTTGGCGACACCGGAGGCGGCAGACGAGCCCTTGCCCGCTGCCATGCTTCCGCTCTCCTCTTGCGATTGCATCATTCCTCCTTTGGTTTCGCTGATGCATCGGTTCTGCTGCGAATCCGCGACTTCAATCGTCGTCCCCATCCGCAGAGCTCTTATTTATTAACTTATAAATAAGATTATATGCGTCTTCGATTCTTTGTCAAATCGTCGAAGAAACCCGCCGTGTATACTTGGAATTCCAAGGAAACGCGAAAGTTGGAGTCCTATGAGTTTCTTCAATCCGGACAATAAATTCTGGCAGTTCATCGCGCTGTGTCTGCGATACGTCATCCTCAATCTGCTCTTCATCGTCACCATCATTCCGATCGTGACGATCGGCCCTGCGCGAGCCGCGCTCTATAGTACGGTGTTCGCGTACGGCGAGAACGAGGACATCAATCTGGGACGCGAATACCTCAAGCGACTCAAGCGCGAATTCCTGCCCGCACTCGGCTCATCGGTGATCTTCCTGATCCTGCTTGCGTTCGCCACGTTCGCGTTCGTCTTCTGGAACGCGCTCGACACCGACCTCGCGTACCTGACCATGCCGGTGCTCATCATCGTCGCGGTGGTGACGCTGCTGACGTTCGAATACTATTCGCCGTTGCAGGCGCGGTACGCGAACTCGTTCACGGCGACTCTGAAGAACGCGTTCATGATGCCGTGGGCGGCCTTCAAATACACGCTGGGACTGCTCGCCATCGACGTGGCGGGTGCCGCGCTGTTCGTGTTCACCGGATGGTTCCGCATCGCGTTTATCGTGCTCGGCTTCTCGTGGCTGGCCTACGCGAAGTCGCTGATCTTCCTGCGCGCGTTCGAGAACGTCAGCGGGGATCCGAACAAGCCGCGCGAGGCCCCCGACTACTCGATGCCATCCGCCTCGATTCAGTAGGGCAGACGGGGATCCGGCCGAGCCGACCTGTGCGTGGCTCGCTGGGCGTACGTCCAGCGAGAGATTTTTTCCGCCACTCGTCGGCTAAGGACGGCCATAAGTGGGTAAATCCGGACGTTGGGAACCTCGAAAACTCATAAGTGGGTATTTCGGTACTACGTAGCCCTGTTCTGGGCCCCGTTATGGTACCGAAATACCCACTTATGGTTTTTCGTGTCCAGATTTACCCACTTTTCGTCGTTTATTCGATCAACAGGCCGGAGACGGCGGATCCTACGGGCACGATCAGGGTCAGTTCGTCGGCTCCTGCCGGCAATGGGAAAGAATCGTCTTCGGCAGGATCGATGATCGACTCGGCCGTTTGCACCCGTATCCCGTTGATGCCGGTTCCGGACAGACGCAGCTTCGCACCAAGCACAAACGGCTCGAATCCGGCGAATCGAGCCGACGCGACGGATTGCGACGGCAACGCGTCGGTCTTCTTCCCGGTCAGGCCGGTGGGCCCGACGACGCCCGTTGCGGAAGCAGCATCGTCCGCGCGTGCAGGTGCCGCGCAGTCCACGGCGTCAGTCCTGGCTGAAGCCTTCGCGAGGATCTCCGCCAATTCGTCGGGCGTGATCTCGCCCCGAGCGCGCCGGGCCTGCGGCGCTTCATGCGGCACCAGCGCGCAGGCCTCACTGTTACGTTGGCCGGGCAGCGGTTCGGCGGCGATCAGATCGGCATTGGCGGATTCGTCCCAATGATCGACAGGGATCCATTGGCCACGGGGACGGGCTACCGGCCGTTCGCCCTTGACCTGCACCGACACCATCGTTCGGATATCGGCGCTCGACGCGCCGGCCTCGACCGCATATTCGCCGTCCGGCACGCGGAACCCGCCCTTGCGCACGTCGAAGATGCGAAGTTCCTCGCGCGGAATGTCGAACTCGACCGTACGGCACTCCCCCGGCTGCACGTCGCGCACGCGACGAAACGCCACCAGTCTGCGGTTCGGCATTGGCACTGTCTCTTGTGCGGGATGACGCACATAGATCTGCACGACCTCGTCGGACGGCGTATTGCCAACGTTGGTGATGCATACGCTCGCATGCAAGGCAGCAGTCTCACCGCCGTCGCCATCCGCGATCGCGGTCACATGCGCATCGGAGTACTCGAACGGCGCATAAGTCAGGCCATGCCCGAACGGGTACAGCACGTCGCCGTCATGCCATTGGTACGTACGTTTCGTGACGATGATGTCGTAGTCGTTCTTGTCGGGCAATGCGACGCGTTCGCCATACCAGGTCTGCGGCAAACGGCCCGCCGGCGTGGCCGCACCGAACAGCACGCGGGCGATCGCCTCGCCCATCGACTGGCCGCCCGACGCCGACCATACGATCGCCGGCACATACGCCTGTTCCCAGTCGATGTCGTACGGGTAGTTGCTCACGAGCGCCATCGCCGTGCGCGGATTGGCGTGCAGCAACGTTTGCATCAGCGCGCGCTGCGCCGGTGGGAATGCGGTGGACGGACGATCGGCGTCCTCCTTGCCGTTGATGACCGAGCAGCAGCCGACCGCGGCGATCACCACTCGGCTACGACCGGCGAGCGCCGCGGCCCGTTCCAGGCCACACTCGACGATATCCATCGCAAACGGCTTGATACCGCCGTTTTCCGGCGTCTCACGGGTATTGACCGCCGCGTCATTGCTGCCAGCCACACGCCGCTCATTGTCAACAGAACGCAGCGACGCCGCGGAATCCTCCGTCTCCTGCCCGCCAATCGCAACCGTTTGCGGTACGCCGATGCGTTGGGCGCTCAGATCGGTTTCCTTCACCGCATGAATACGGCCGTTGTCATCCACTTGCAGCGGCACGTCACTCCACGTGGCCAGTCGGCCGTCCGCAGTCAGACGGAACACTTCCTTGACGAACCAGCCGAATGGAATACGTTTGCCGACGCGAATCGTGCCGTCGTCCTCCGCGGTCAGGTACAGTCCGTTGGATTCGGCCCGGAAGGTCAGCGCACCGTCGCCCCAATCCTGGAATCGGAACCGTTCCGCTTGTTCGCGGTTCTCGGTCGCATACAGCACGCCGTCATCATCGAGCGCCGCGTACCGGCCGTCGAACCGCAGCACCACCACGTCGAGCGCGTCATCGGATGCGACGGCAGTTCCGGCCGGCAACGTGCACCGCACGCCGTCGAGCACGGTCGAACGGAACGGCGGTTCGCCGCCGTACCAGTCCTGGAACCACTGGTCAGCCAGCGGCCCGATCACCGCGACATTGACCTCGTCCTCCCGATCAAACGTAGCTTCACCGTCATTTCGACCGGGCGCAGTGAGCGGAGCAATCTTTTCCTCAACTCGCCCCGCATCATCCGGCTGACGTCCATCCGCAAACGGCAGCAGTCCGTCGTTCTTGAGCAGCACCACGGACTCCTCCGCCACGCGCAGCGCGATCGCGCGATGCTCCGGCGAGTCGATGTCCGCCTCGCTCACCGCGTCGAACGGATTGGCCGGCGCACTGCCATCGTGTGCAGGCCTGTCGTACAGACCGAGCCGGATCTTGGTCGTGAACGACCGCCGCAGTGCGCGGTCGATGTCCGCCTCGTCGAGCAGGCCACGCTCCCACGCATTGCATACGGCCGTATGCACCATATTCATATCATCGGTCATGCAGTCCACGCCGGCCTTGATCGACCGGGCCACCGTTTCGGCGTGCGAAGCGGTGTCGTGCCTGGCGTCATGCACGAGTGAGACCGCGCCACCGTCGCTGACAACGTGCCCATTGAGACCGTATTCGCCGTGCAGCAGCTCTTCGACGCGCGGATCGTGCATCTGCACGGTGCCGTTCACCGCGTTGTAGGAGGTCATCACCGAGGTCGCGCCGGCTTGTTCGATGCAGCGGCGGAACGGCTCGTAGTAGTACTCGTGCCGGTTGCGGGCATCGACGACGGAGTTCGTAATGCAGCGGCCGTCTTCCACGTTGTTGGCGAAGAAGTGCTTGAGCGCGGCGGAGATGCGCAGATGATCGCTCGTCTCCTCAGGGCCGCCTCCCTGCATGCCGCGAACGTATGCACCAGCCGTGCAGCCGGTGAGCACCGGATCCTCGCCGTACCCCTCCTCGTTGCGTCCCCAACGCGGATCACGCTCGAGATCGACGGTCGGCGCCCAGCGGAACAGGCCGCCTTCGGGATGCCGGTGCCACAGCACACGCGCCTCAGTGCCGACCGCGGCTCCGGCTTCCTCAAGCAGCTCCGTATCCCATGTGGCGGCCATGCCGATCGGCTGCGGCAGTGACGTGGTGACCTCGGGCGCGGTAGGATGGGCGCCCTGATCGTGCCGTGCCTCGATGCCGTGTGCGGCCTCGCTGCCGATGTAGCAACGTGTGATGCCCAGCCGCGGCAGATCCGGCGTGCTAGTGGCGAGGAAACCGAGCTTCTCCTCGAGGGTCATGGCGCCCAACAGCCAGTCCACGCGGGCTTCGACGGGCAGCGACGCATCCCACAGCGGAGTATCGTAGACGGACGATTCACCGGCAATTGCGCCGTTGCCGGCGGTCTTGGATACGGACTGGGGTTCGGCTTGAGTCCCGGTCCGCGATCGGCGATCGTTGGCGTGCTGCTGCGGTTCGTGATCAGACATGGCGACTTCCTTGTTGCGGTCTTGCAGGTACTGGCTCTGTCCGTCGCATATCATCCCCGCAGGCCATCTCCGGCCGCGCGGACATCGTATGCGATCGCACATCGTCATTCAGCATAATCATGCGCAACGACTTATCTATAACATTATAAATAAGCCATTGTGAGCGCTCTCACGGCCCGGCATACACCATTCACCGATATCATGAAACCATCGACTTCACCGGCGAAGGAGATATGATCATGATCCGCACGCAACACCACGATTCCGTCTTCCGCATGGCAGACCGCACCACGATGAACCGTCTCGCAGCGACCGTCTGCGCGGCACTGATCGTCGCCGGCCTAGCAGGATGCGGCCAGTCAGCCGCACAATCCGATGACGATGCGAACTCCGACGGCAATTCCATCGCCGCAATGACCGCACCTCGCACGCAGGACGCCTGCGCAATCCGTGCGTCGGCGGACGGTACGGGCATCGGCGGTGGATTCTACGAACGCGCACGGTATTACGACTCGATCGACGAACTGGCCGACGACAGCGACCTGATCGTCATCGGCACCGTGCTCGGATCCAGCACCGACCGGGCGGACGACATGCTGCTCGGCACGACCAGCCATGACGTGGCCGTGTACGACGCGATCAAGGGCGACGTCTCGATCGGCGACGTGATCACGGTGCGGCAGGCTGGTTCCCCGGACGACGCGGCGACACCCAGCATCGGCCGGTATTCCACTGCCGAGACGATCATGTGCGTCGGGGACACGCGGCTGCTGTTCCTGCAGCGATTCAAGCTGAGCGACGAGGCGCTGGCCAGCTACCCGACGCAGGTGTATCTGCAGGAACCGGTCACCGAACTGCCGACGGCGTATTACGTAACCGGCATGACCGCCGGCATCTATACGCCGGACGGTGCGGGTGCGGACGGCTCAGATGGCATGGACGGCACGCCCACGCGGTTCAGCCAGGCGTTCCCGGATACGTTGGAAGGACTACCCCGCCATATCCGGCTGATCACGGAACTTTCGAACGGCAATGACGACGGCGAAACAGGCGTTACCGGAGGCGGCACGCACTCTCACCAAATCTTCACACGCCGATTTGCGTCTGAGTGAAAACCCTATTATAGTGTTGCGAGTTGTCCTGCGGAGCAAGACAACATCCACGGGGCTGTAGCTCAGTTGGTAGAGCGCTTCGTTCGCATCGAAGAGGTCGTGGTTTCGATTACCATCAGCTCCACGAAGGCCGATTCCATTCCACCGGGATCGGCCTTTTTCTTTTTCACAGCCGGCATGGGGGCGATCCGCAGGCGATGCGCATCTTATGTCTCCGCTCTCGGGACTCCGACTCCGGTCTTCTGGCGGTATGGGGCCTACAGGAACAGAATGGATGCTTTCCCCGCCTACTTGAGTCCGTTTTCCGCCAATATGCTCGGATCTTAGACGGAAACGGACGTCTCCGGCCCGTTCAGAGTCCGTTTCCCTCCAGCATGATCGAATCCTAACGGGAAACGGACATTACCGGCCCGCCCAGCGTCCGTTTCCCGCCAACAGGCTCCTGCAAATAGCGGAAAACGGTCGGCGCAACGGACGGACGCTACCGCGGACGGGACGCGGCGACGCGGCGGGCCTGCTCGGCGGTCGCATTGAGGTGGACCAGAGCCTCGCGCTGTTCGGCGGACTGATGTCGCTCCGGTTCGAACGCGCCATAGCGGCGTTCGACGGCCGTGCGGATCAGGAAATCCGCGATCTTCGGGTTCTTCGGCAGCAGCGAGCCATGCATGTACGTGCCGATCACGTTGTTCACGCGCGCACCCTCGGTATGGTCCTCGCCGTTGTTGCCGCGGCCTTCCGCGTCCACGCGCCCCAAGGCCCGCACGCCGTCGCGCAGGAACGTCTGGCCGGAATGGTTCTCGTAGCCGATCACGTCGCCGAAATCGTCGGCATGTTCGACCAGATTGCCGATCATGCGCACGTCCTGGCCGACCGTATATGCCCCGATCACACCGATGCCGTCGAGCCGCGTGCCGTCGATCGTCTCGAAATACTCGCCGAACAACTGGTACAGACCGCAGATCATGAGCATCGGCACGCCGTCGGCGGCCAACGTTCGCAGCATATCGGCGCGGTGAAACAGATCGTCGATGATCTTCTTCTGGCCGGTGTCCTGACCGCCGCCGCCGAGGATCATGTCGACGTGGTCCGGCCAGTCGTCGCCTTGGTTGTATGCGGTGACGCGCGGCTCGTAGCCGTAGAGCGCGAGACGACGCGTGATGGTGAGCACGTTGCCGGAATCGCCGTAGATGTTCATGTCTTTCGGGTAGAGGGACATGATGTCGATGGTGGTCATGATGACTTCCTTCTCTGTTGCGCGAGGCACAGCCGATTCTTACTGATGGTCATTTCGAGCGAAGCGCAGCGAAGCCGGGGAATCTTGCTTGCCAAGCGTCCGAAGATGTCTCCGCTCGGCTTCGCCTCGGTCGACATGACGGGAGACGTTACTGGCCGACGCCGGCGTCGGCGACGTCGGCGATGCGGGCGAGGGCGGCGCGCACCTTGAGCATGGAGGTGTACGTGCAGTAGATGTGCTTGGTCGCGTGCGGGCGGTTCGGATCGGGGCGTACGAACGTGGCGAGCGCGGCGTCGATGTCGGTGTCGACCGCGCCGACCGGCACCTGATCGTATTCGAGTCGCAGGGCCATGTCCCACGCGCGCACGCCGGAGACCTGTTTCACGCCCGTTTCACGCAGGCTGGTGAAGTCGACGTCCCATAGCCAGCTCATGTCGCGGCCGTCGGCGTATTCGTCGTTGATGACGATCATCGTGTCGGTGCCGGCGGTCGGCGGGAAGCTGGCGAGCGAGAGGCGGAACCCCATCGGGTTCTTGACGAGCAGCAGTTCGGTCGGCTGGCCGTTGACGTCGATGACCTCGCCGCGGCCGAACGCCGGAGTGACGCGGGAGACAGCCGCGAGCATGGCTTCGGGATCGGCACCGGTTTGCGCGAACGTGTGCAGGCGGTCGGCGAACCCGGCGGCCGTCTTACCGGTCGGACGGACGAAGCGACCGGCATCGGCCACGACCGCGCGCACGACGGCGAGCGCGGCCGCCGCGTTATACAGGTTGTAGACTCCTTCGAGCTTCACGGAGGTGGTGCGGGGCTGCGTTTCGCCGGCGATGAGGAAGTCGGCCTCGTGGTCGCCCACTCGGGTGAGCGTCACGTCGGCGGGGAGCGGTCGCTCATGGGGATCGTCGTCGGGCATAGGAGAATGGTCCGTGGCACTGTCGTCGGGGATGGAACCGCCTGTCTCTCCCCCAGTCAGCTGCGCCGACAACTCCCTCATCCGAGAGGGCCGAGAAGGGGAATCCTCTTCCACCGCGACGGTCGTCGCCATGTCGTCGTCGGACGGGAAGAACGATCGCAGGTCGTCGCTCAAGCCGAAATAACGCACGTTCGCACCCGGTTCACGCACCAGCTCGGCCAGTCGTGCGATGCGCGGGTCCTCGCGGTTGAGTACCACCGTGCCGGTCGTCGCCTCGGCCACATGACCGAGCAGCCGCGCGGTATTGTCGATCTCACCGAACCGGTCGAGCTGATCGCGCATCACGTTGAGCAGCAGCGCGTACCGCGGTCGCACCTGCCGCACGAAATGCACGGCGTACGCCTCGTCCAGCTCGAGCACGGCGATGTCGGCGTCCAGCCGGCCGCCGAGCGTCACGCGTTCCAGCAGCGCGGAGACGACACCGCGCGTGAAGTTCGATCCGGTCGGGTTCGTGAACACGCGCAATCCCAGATCGGACAGCATCGATGCGACCATGCGCGTGGTCGTCGTCTTGCCGTTCGTGCCGGAAACGAGCACCACGCCGAGCGGCAGTTGCGCCAATGTGCGCGCAAGGAATCCAGGATCGATCCGCTCGGCGATCCTGCCGGGAAACGCGGAACCGCCGTGCCTGGTCACGCGGGCGGCAGCGCGCACGAGCTTGCCGATCGCCGGCGTCGCGAAGGAATTCCAGACCATCGATCACACCCCCTGGTTGTTGTAGTCCTGCGGCATGTTGTTGAAGCGCGAACGGTCGCCCTGGAACACCAGGTGGAATGTTTCGGTCGGACCGTTGCGGTGCTTCGCCATGATGATGTCCGCCTCGCCGGGCCGATCCTCCTTGTCGTAGAAGTCCGGGCGATGCACGAGGAACACCACGTCGGCGTCCTGTTCGATCGAGCCGGATTCACGCAGGTCGGACAGCTGCGGCTTCTTGTCGTTACGCATTTCCGGGCCACGGTTGAGCTGCGAAAGCGCCACGACCGGCACCTCGAGCTCCTTGGCGAGCAGCTTCAACGCACGCGAGAACTCGGACACCTCTTGCTGTCGGCTTTCCACATGCTTGCCGGAGGTCATGAGCTGCAGGTAGTCGATCACGACAAGCTTCAGGTCGTTGGTCTGCTTGAGTCGGCGGCATTTCGCGCGGATCTCCATGAGGGACATGTTCGGCGAGTCGTCGATGAACAGCGGCGCGTCCTGCATGCGCGCCCAGAAATTGTTGAGTTGCGTCCAGCGGTCGGAGGTCAGGTTCTCGGCATCCGCGCGACGCAGCACGACGAGGGGGATGCCGGTTTCGGCGGAGATGATGCGCTGCGCGAGTTCCACCTTGCTCATCTCCAGGCTGAAGACCACGGTGGTCAGGCCGTGCTTGAGCGCGGCGGCACGCGCGAAATCGATGCCGAGCGTGGACTTGCCCATCGCGGGTCGGCCGGCGACGACGATCATCTGGCCGGGCTGCAGGCCCTGCGTCACGTCGTCGATGTCGGTGAATCCGGTCGGCACGCCCTTCTCCATCTGGCCGTTCTGCAGTTTGTCGAGCTGCTCGAGCGTCTCCTGCACGACCGGGCCGATCGCGGAGTAGTCCTGCCGCACCTTGCCCACGCTCATCTCGTAGACTTCGGCCTGTGCGAGGTTCACCACGTCCTCGGCCTGCGATCCTTCCGCCGAATAGCCGAGCTGCGCGATCTTGGTGCCGGCCGCGATCACGTTGCGCAGCACCGCGCGCTGGTGCACGATGTCGGCGTAGTACGTGGCGTTCGCGGCGGTCGGCACGGAGGCGACGAGACTGTGCAGATAGTCCGCGCCGCCGACCTTCTCGAGGTTGCCTTCCGCGAGCAGCTTGTTCGCCACGAGCACCACGTCGACCGGCTGCGACGCGGAGAACAGGCCGATGATCGCGTCGTAGATCGTCTGGTGCTTCGGCTGGTAGAAGTCGGTCACGTCGATCATCTGCGAGACTTCGCCGATGGCGTCCTTGCTCATCAGCATGCCGCCGAGCACGGCCATCTCCGCGTCGTCGTCGTGCGGCGGCACGCGGTCGAACAGCGCGTCGCGCACCGGTGCGGCATTGCCGCTGCCGCCGGTGCCGTTGCCCTCTCCGCCGCGCCGTTCCTGCGCGCGCGTTTCATCCCAAGTAGTTCCGTCTGCCATAGTCACCGAGTATAGAGCGCCCTCAGCATCCTTGCGCCGTTCCTGCGCGCGGCGTCTCGCCCGTTCTGCTTGCGGCCGCGCATATCCCCGTAGCACGGTCGCAAGCGCGGGCCAAGTGCCGTCACGCCGCGGTCGGGCGCGGCTCGAATCCGGTGCGTTCGGCGATCACCCGGATCGCGCGCGCGTCACGCTCGGCGAACGTGCGGTCGTCCAGCATGACGACCCGGTCCGCATACGGCGATTCGCCGAGCACCTTCATCAGCGTCTCGTGGAACTTGTACCGGTCTGACGCCCACTGCATCGCGCGGAACCCGTCGTCCACGTACTCGGTGACGGGCGGGATCACGAGCACCAGATCGGGGCGTTCCTGGCGGATCACCATGTCGAACGTCGAGTCGAGCCGTGCGGCCTCCTCGGGCGGCAGGTAGCGTTCCACATAGGTTTTGGTGACCATCGCGTCGGTGTCGAGGAAGACGATGCCGTGGTTCGCATCTGAGGCGAGCGCCTGCTCGTTCTGCGCGAATTTGCTCAGGATGAGCCGCTGGTAGTCGAACGCGGTGAGCTCGTCGTCGTCCACGTTGCAGGCCTCTTCGAACTCGCGCGCGTATTCGACGGCGATCGGCGCGTCGAACAGTTTCGACAGCCGCGTGACCATCGTGGTCTTGCCGACCGACGCACTGCCGACGACGAGCACGACGGTCGTGAACTCGCGGCGGAACGTGTGGTTGATGACCGGCCAGTACTTGCGATCGTGCGGCGCGGCGCAGATCGTGCGCTGCAGTTCGTCGGAAGCCGGGACGAAGTCGCCGACCGACCAGTGTTCGTTGCCGTCCCACGCGTTGCGCAGGGTGCGGTCGACGGCGGTGATGTCGGTGATGACCGTGAACGTGGGATGCGCGGCGAGTGATGCCGGGGAGACGGCCGAGCGTGCGACGTCCTTGAGCTGCTTGATCCATGCGGGCGCGTCCGCGGCGGTGTCGGCGTCGGCCCAGATGAGTTTCTTCGGGCTGATGGCCGGATCGTCGTTGAACGCCTCGCGCAGGTAGCGCAAGCGGTTGCGCGCGCTCAGGCCGGTCAGCGAGTCGAGGCCGATGCCGTCGGCCGGATCGGGGCGCGAGGCGAGTACGAGGATCACGCCGTCGTAGGTCGACGCGAGCGAGTAGATGCGCTGCTCGAGGCCGGCGTGCAGCGGACTGAACCGGCTGACGACGACCGCGAAACGCGAGCCGGTCAGCGGCGCGGTGGTGAGGTTGCAGCTGGGCATCGCGGGTCAGGCCTTCACGGCGGCCGGCTGGGCGGCGTTGGCGGCGGTCTTCGCGGCGGCCTCGGAGATCACGCTGTCCTTGTGGAACCACACCCACGTGCCGTAGAAGCCGTTGACGAGCATGACGACCTGCAGCACGAACATCGACATCGCACCCGGGCCGCCGGCGGCGAGCTGGTTCCACCAGATGACGACCTTGATGACGTCGAGCAGCAGCCACGCGATCCACTGCGAACGATAGCCGTAGGTCATCAGCACCTGGCCGATGATGCCGAGCGGCAGCAGCGTGCCGTCGAGCCAGATCTGCACGCCGCCGGTCGCGTGCGACGTGAACACGACGATCAGGTAGACGGCGACGGTGAACACGATCGCAAGCAGGCCCTGCCACCAGGTGATGTTGCGGGCCTTGACCTCGGCCGAGCCGACCGATTCGCTCTTGCCGTCCGCGGGCGTGTCCGCGTTGCGCTGGCGGTCGAGCTGACGCTGCCAGACGTACACGCCGACGAACTGCATGACAACGTAGAAGATCTGGGAGAAGATGTCGCCGACGAGGTGGTTCATGACGGCGACCCACAGCCACGTCGCGCAGCCGAGGAAGCCCCACAGATAGTTGGTCAGGCGGCCACGGTCGACGAGGATGAGGTTGAAGACGATGCAGATGCCGGAGATCAGGCCGATCCAGTCGGCGGCGGTGTACGAGCCGGCGAAGATGAAGGAGATGATCTGCGCGAGCAGCATCGCACCGATCAGCGTGAATTCGCCCGGCTTGAAGTCCAGCAGTTCGCGCACGACGCGCCGGGGGTCGACGGCGTTCCTGACGCCGTTCATAAGATCGTTCATGAGAACCTCTCTCGTAGTATGTTCCGCGGCTGTCCGTCCGTTGATCGTCGGTCAATCGGCGCGCGGCATCACATCTGTCAGGGATACGGTACAACGAGATATAGTCACTACGACTATTAGTGGTTCGATGGGCGGACGCACGCTGCGGCCGCAACGCGTGCAACGTAGTCGTCACCGTGCGTTCATGCCGGCTTTTCCGGTGCGACACGCACGGATTGTGCAATGTGGATAAGAAAAATGAGTTATCCACATTTCGAGGATAACCGTGTGCATAATCCACAGAGTTATCCACATATTGGGGATAACTCTGTGGATAACATGGGGATAAGCCGTGGATAACCCATTGTGGATGGACAGTCGATTTGTCTCCCGCCGTATGATGTGATATAAGCCACATCCATCGTCAGCAGACGCGACCACGCCTGCATGGGCCCGTCCGGATCGACGCCGTTCATACGCATGCGTGCCATAGCGCCATACCGCTGAGTACGGTAAAGCCATATGACCATCACGAACCGAAATGACGGACAGGCATCCCGCGCATCCGCAGGCCGGCAGATCCTCGCGCTGGCGGTGCCCACGTTCGGCCAGCTCATCGCCGAACCGGCGTTCGTGCTCATCGATACGGCCATCGTCGGGCATATCGGCGACGCGGCGCTTGCCGGACTTTCAGTCGGTTCGACCATTGTGCTCACCACGGTCGGCCTGTGCGTGTTTCTGGCGTACGGCACCACGTCGCAGGTGGCGCGGCTGATCGGCGCGGGACGGCGACGCGAGGGACTCGAAGCCGGCATCGACGGGTTATGGCTGGCGTTGGGAATCGGAACGATCGTCTCCGCCACGCTGTTCGTCACGGCCGAACCATTGTGCGCCGCGATGGGTGCGCGCGGGGCGGTGCTGGAAAACGCGGTCGACTACCTGCGGGCGGTGGTCTTCGGCCTGCCGGGCATGCTGCTCGTGTATGCGGCGAACGGGATTTTTCGCGGGTTGCGCAAGGTACGGATCACGCTGATCGCGGCGGCGGGCGGCGCGGCGGCGAATACCGTGCTCGACGTGCTGTTCGTATTCGGGTTCCGTTGGGGCGTCACGGGGTCGGGCGCGGCGACGTTGATCGCGCAATGGCTCATGGGCCTGTTTCTTGTCGTGCCGGCGCTGCTGTGGGCGCGGGCGGACGGCGCGAGTTGGCGGCCGCGGCTGGCCGGCATCATGCATACGGCGAGCGACGGCGTGCCGCTGTTCGTGCGTACGTTGGCATTGCGCGTCTCGATGGTGGGCACGGTGGTGCTGGCCACGCATATGGGCGTGACCGTGCTGGCCGGCTACCAGGCCGTCAATTCGAGCTGGAACTTCGTGATCAACATGCTGGACGCGATCGGCATCGCAGGGCAGACGCTCGTCGCCACGGAACTGGGTGCCGGGCGGCGCGGCAACGCCCAGGCCATGACCCGTGTGGCGGGGCGCGCCGGAGCGTGGACCGGAGCGGTGCTCGGCGTCGGACTCGCAGTCATCGGGTCGGCCGCGGCTCCTCTGTTCTCCCCCACGCCCGATGTGCGGCACCTCATCGTGGTGGGCTGCATCGTGCTGGCCGTATTTCTGCCGCTCGGCGGTTGGATGTGGGCGCTCGACGGCATCCTCATCGGCGCGGGCGACTACCGGTATCTGGCGGTCGGCTGCACGGTGACCACCGCGATATATCTGCCGGCTCTGGCTGCCGTCAATGCGCTCGACGGCTGGCTCATCACTGGCGACACCGCACGGATGGCCGTGCTGTGGGTCATCATCAACGTGCTGTTCGTCGGCGTACGGGCCGCGTTCAACGGCGCGCGAATCCGCACCGACCGTTGGATGCGTTGACAACGCTGGCGGAATCGCCCGCCGTCGCCTCTCACATGTGGTACCGCGTGGCGTTGTACATGGCCCGCACCAGCGATTCGCGCCATTTCGACCACCCGTACTGCTTGGTGATCTGCTCGCCCGCCGTCGCGCCCAGCGACGACCCATCCGCACGGGTCAGATCGAAGAGCATGTCCAACAGCATCAGGTCATGGTCGAGCCGCCCAGCCAGTTCATCCCCCACAGACGGGTCCGAGGGGTTGCGCCCGGTCGCGAATTCCGACAGCGTCAGATGCTCGCGCACCAACACGGTGGCCCAGCGCACCACGTCACGGTCAAACCCCATGCGCTTCAAAATCACCGGCACATGCTTCGCACCTTCCGCCGCATGATCGGTCACGAACGGCCGTTTGCCGATGTCGTGCAGCAGACCGGCCAGCAGCAACGCCGTGTAATGCGCGTCGTCGTACCGCTCCCCGGAAGCCGCCGCCGACTCGCGCCCGAGCCGCGTCACCACCTCGACGCTGTGCCGGTCGATGGTGTACCGGTGCGCCGCCGACGCGCTCGGCCGGTTGCGAATGCCCAGCCACTCCGGAATCCAACGTCCCGGAATATCCACGAAGTCGAGTTCGTCCCACACGTCGAGCAGCGCCGGCCCGGATGCCAGCAGCCGCACGAACAGGTCACGCGCCTCCCCGCTCCACACCGAATCACGGATCGGGCAACGCCGCAGGTTCGTGAGCGTGGCCGGATTGATCGGCAGCTCGAACTCGGCCGCGGCGGTCGCAACCCGCAGCGCCAACGTCGCGTCGCGCGACGGATCCACGCCGGGAGCCAGCACCACTTCGCGCTCGTGCGAGACCACCCCCGGCGCCAGCACCTCGAATGTCGGCGCCTCGCGCTTGCCGCCAGCCCGCGGGTTCATCATCTGGAAGAACGAGAACCGCGGCTTCTCGTGCGTCAGCGAATGTTCGGCGCGCGAGGCCGTCGAATCGAGCGAGAACGCGATCGTGCGCCCGATGCGCGCCAGTCGCGTCTGCAAGTCCTCGATGGATTTCGCCTCGCGCTCGCCTTCGGGCAGGGTCGGGTCCGCGAAGCCGAGCATGGCCGCGACCTTGGCCTGGTATGGCGGCAACAGCAGGTTCGTGTCTTTGTTCGCGACCAAGTGGATGCAGTCGCGCACGTCGAGCAGTGCCTCGACCGCCTCGTCGTACGCGCCGTGCGGCCGGTCCGCGAGCCACGACGCGGCGAGCGCGGAGACGAGCACCGAATCGCGCAGTCCGCCGCGCGTCTCCTTGATGTCCGGCTGGTTTAGATACGGCAGCCGCCCGAACTCGTTCAGTCGTTTTTCGGCGGATTCGAGCAGTTCCGGCAGACGTTTGCGCGCGGCCTTGCGCCAGCGTTCGAGAATCGACGCGGCCGTGGCGTCGATCAGCCCCGTGTCGCCGGCGAGCGGCAGCACGTCGAGCCATCCCATCGCCGCCGGCAGATCCTTGTCGGTGACGGCTTCGCACTGTTGCCGCGTGCGCACGGAATGGTCGAGGTCGAGTCCGGAATCCCACATCGGATACCAGATCTTGTTGGCGAGTTCGTTGAGTTGTTGATCGTTGACCGCGTGCGGTTCGTAGATGATGACGAGATCGATGTCGGACGACGGGCCGATCTGCCCGCGCGCGAGCGAACCGACCGCGGCCAGGCCGATGCCGGTTGACGGCACGTCGAACGAGACGCCGGCGGTCGCCTCGGCCCACAGTTGCCGCAGCGCGCCGACCGCGAGCTCGGTGCGGGCCGCGCGTTTGGCCGCGCCATTGCGGTAGATGCCGTCGCCGTCGGGCTGGCTGAGATCCATGAACCGTGCTTTGAGTTTGTCGACCGCCGAAGTCATATACATTCCTCTCGACTCCCCGAGATGAGGGAGATAAGTACGAAACGAAAAATCCCCGCACGGCGTAACGCTGCGTGCGGGGATCTGTCTTACTGATGCCCGAACCGGCCACCCGGCACAAGGCCGAACGCGCGGCTCGGGAGTCTGTTAGATCGCGGCGGAACCGGTCTCGCCGGTACGCACGCGGGTCACGGAGTCGAGCGGCGCAACCCAGACCTTGCCGTCGCCGATCGTGCCGGAGCCGGCGGACTTGACGATCACGTCAACCAGGGTCTCGGCGTCGGCGTCGTCCGAGAGGACTTCGATGCGGATCTTCGGAATCAGGTCCACGGTGTATTCGGCGCCGCGGTAGACCTCGGTGTGGCCGCGCTGACGGCCGTAGCCGTTGGCTTCGGAGACGGTCAGGCCGTGCACGCCGGCAGCGGCGAGCGCCTCCTTGACATCGTCGAGCTTATGGGGCTGGATGATAGCGGTGATGAGCTTCATCTCACCTCACCTCCTTGAGAACAGAGCTGGCAGTTCCAGCAAAATCGTACGCGCGTTCGCCCTGATCGGCGAGATCGATTCCACCGACCTCCTGGGCTTCGGTGACGCGCCAGCCGACGGTCTTCTCGAGCGCGAACGCGATGATCGCGGTGATCACGCCGGAGTAGAGGATCGCGACGAGCGCGATGACGATCTGCACGACGAGCTGCTTCCAGTCGCCGCCGGCCAGCAGACCGGTGCCTTCGCCGAAAAAGCCGATGAGGACGGTGCCGGTCAGACCGCCGACGCCGTGCACGCCGACCACGTCAAGCGAGTCGTCGTAGCCGAACTTGAACTTGAGGCCGCAGGCGAGGCAGGTCAGAATGCCGACGATCGCGCCGAGCACGATGGCCCACAGCGGGGAGACGACATCGGCGGCCGGGGTGATGCCGACGAGGCCGGCGACCATACCGGAGGCCGCACCCATCGCGGTGTAGTGGCCGGTGCGGATCTTCTCGGTGAAGCCCCAGGAGAGCATGGCGGCCGCGGCGGCAGCGGTGGTGGAGACCCAGGCGTAGCCGGCGGTGCCGTTCGCACCGAACGCGGAACCGGCGTTGAAGCCGAACCAGCCGAACCACAGCAGGAACGCGCCGAGCATGACGAACGGGACGTTGTGCGGACGGATCGGGGTGACGCCGAAGCCCTTGCGCTTGCCGATGATGAGGACGATGATCAGCGCGGCGACTGCGGCGTTGATGTGGACGACGGTACCGCCTGCGAAGTCGTGCGCGGCTGCGCCGATGGCCTGCGAGATCGCGCCGTCACCGGAGAGCAGACCGTGGTTCCAGACCATGTGCGCCATCGGCGCGTAGTCGAACGTGATCCACAGGGCGACGAAGATCATCCACGTGCTGTACTTGACGCGCTCGGCGATCGCGCCGCAGATCAGGCCCACGGTGATCATCGCGAACGTGGTCTGGAAGGCGACGTCGATGCTGCCCGGGTAGTTGCCGTCGGTGTTGGCGGCGGTGAAGACGCCGTCCTGCGCGACCATCGAATCCTTGAGCAGGAAACCGGTGGCCGGGTCACCGAAGATGCCGCCGATCGAGGTGCCGGCGTACGCGATCGACCAGCCCCACAGTGTCCAGATGATCGCGGTGACCGACAGCGCGGCGGCCTCCAGCATCAGCATGTTCAGTACGGCCTTGGCACGAACCATGCCGCCATAGAAGAACGCCACACCAGGCGTCATGAGGAAAACCAAGGACGCGGATGTCAACATCCATGCAGCATTTCCAGTGTCCATGTCAACCTCCCTCTCTTTCGTCTTGTCCGCCAGCCCGTTGCACGAACCGAGCGGCCGGGTAACTCTTTTCGCTCCTTTGTGGGGAGCTCACATGACGGTATGGAACGCCGCGCGTGTTGTGAACAGGTTACGGAACGTTACGCGCATGTAAAACGAGGAGGTGCCGGACTGGACGGATTGTGGTTCGCGGACGACGCCGCGGAGGAGACCGCGCGGTATGACAAAGGTATGCAGGACGGCGGATTCGCGCGGTTTTGCCGTGCGACATTGCACGGACGACGACGATGTTACGAACAAACGTCCGCACCCGATTTCGCAAGGTGCGGACGTTTCACTGTACGGACGTTTACCTTTCTCGGCTCCCTCGGTTGAGGGAGCTGGCAGCCGAAGGCTGACTGAGGGAGCGTACACACTTCGACCTTCGTAGCTGCGGAACGCGAAAGGTGTGACGCTCCCTCAGTCTCGCTACGCGCGACAGCTCCCTCAACCGAGGAAGCCAAGGCCGGCCTTACGCCAGAATGCCGTCGACGAAGCCTTCGGGGTCGAACGGCGCGAGGTCGTCGGGGCCTTCGCCCAAGCCCACAAGCTTGACCGGAACTCCGAGCTCCTTCTGCACGGAGATCACGATGCCCCCCTTGGCCGAACCATCAAGCTTGGAGAGCACGACGCCGGTGATGCCGATCGCCTCGGCGAACACCTTGGCCTGCGTCATGCCGTTCTGGCCGGTGGTCGCATCGAGCACGAGCAGCACCTCGTCCACAGGCAGGTTCTTCTCGGTCACGCGCCGGATCTTGCCCAGCTCGTCCATCAGGTTGGCCTTGTTCTGCAAACGCCCGGCCGTGTCGATGATGAGCACATCGGCGCCCATCTCCTTGGCCTTCGCGCTCGCCTCGAACGCGACGGACGCCGGATCCGCGCCGTCCTTGTCGGAGCGCACGACCGGCACGTTCACCTTCGCGCCCCACGTTTCGAGCTGGTCGGCCGCGGCCGCGCGGAACGTGTCGGCGGCGCCCATCACGACCTGCTTGTGCTCGGAGACGAACAGTCGCGCGAGCTTGCCGGCGGTCGTGGTCTTGCCGGTGCCGTTGACGCCGACCATGATGATGACGGATGGCTTGTTCGCGCCGTCCTTGTTCGCGTTGAGTCGACGGTCGGTATCGCGGCCGACGAGATCGAGCAGCTTCTCACGCAGGCTGGCACGGACTTCCGCCGCGTCGGCCTTGCCGGTGATGCGGGCGTCCTTGCGCAGCTCGTCGACCAGCTGTTCGCTGGCCTCCGCGCCGACATCGGCGAGCAGCAACGTATCCTCGACGTCCTCCCAGTCGGATTCGGACAGGTTGTCTTTGGTGAGGATCGCGAACAGCGCCTTGCCGAACGGATTCGCGCTATTGGCGAGCTTGGCCTTGAGTCGCTGGATGCGCGAGCCGGCCGTTTCCGGAGTTTCCACGGGCTTCGGCGCGGCGGCGGGGGCAGCGGCCGGCTCTGAGGTTTGAGCGAGTTCCGTCTGTACGGATTTCTCGACTACGGCTTCGCCTTCGCTCGAGGCGTCGGAGGACTGAGCGGCCGCTTGAGCACTCTCCGCCGCAGCGGCCTGCGCCTTGCGCTCCTCGGCTTCCTCGGCCGCGATCCGCGCATCCGCACGGGCCTTGGCCTCGTCTTCGGCACGCTTGAGCGCGGCCTTGCGCGAGCGGTCGTTCCACACGCCCCACGCGATCAACAACACGGCGATGGCCACCACGGCCACAATGCCGATAATCACATTCGTATCCATACCCCCAGCCTAAAAACCGCAACGGACAGCCAAAATCCCACGCTCCCGCCCCAATCCGCCGCCCGGCTAGACTGGGGCATTATGGGAAATACGTCACGCATGACATCACTCCAGCGCCGCGAACAGCTCATCCAGGTCGGGCGCGCGCTGTTCGCCGCGAAGGGGTTCGAAGCGGTGAGCGTGGAGGAGATCGCCGCGACCGCGAAGGTGAGCAAGCCGATCGTCTACGAGCATTTCGGCGGCAAGGAAGGCCTGTACGCGGTGATCGTCGACCGCGAGATGCAAACGTTGACCAGCACGATCACGGCCACGCTCACCGATCCGGACGCGCATCCGCGGCAGATCGTCGAACGTGCGGCGCTCGCGCTGCTCACGTACATCGAACAGAACGCGGACGGCTTTCAGGTCCTCGTGCGCGACTCGCCGAGCACCGATCCGGCCGGCTCGTTCAGCTCGCTGCTCGGCGACATCTCGCTGCAGGTCGAGGACCTGCTCACCGCATCGTTCAAACGGCAGAAGCTGTCGACCAAGGGCGTGCCGTACTACGCGCAGATGCTCGTCGGCATGATCGTCTTCACCGGCCAGTACTGGGCCGACCGGCCAAAAGTCAGCAAGGAGCAGCTCGCCGCATACATCGTCGATCTCGCATGGCACGGCCTGTCGCGGCTCGACTCCAAGCCGGCGCTGCGGTTCGAGGGCAAACGCGCGCGCAATCATCGTGAGGACAACGAACCGAGACCGGCCGCGGCCCAGACCACGGACGGTTCCGCCGAACGGCAATCGACCGCACGATCCGATCAGTCGCAGGTCTCGTCCGATATCAGCCAAACCGCGGAATAAACCCGACGCATCCCTCTCATCGCCCATCCGATCAGGCCAGGCGCCATCCGCATGGCACCGCGTGGCGGTTTTCGCTCACTCGGCCCATCCTCAGCGAGACATTTCCGCCACGCGGATACCTGCGTGGCGGTTTTCGCTCGCTGACATAACCCTCAGCGAGACATTTCCGCCACGAGACCCGACTGTTCATGCCGCGGAATGTGCAGATCGGCCTGAAGTCTAGCGTCAGATAAGACGCTAGTGCTAGCTTGGGGTAAGCAACAACCGGCAGCGAGGGACAACCCCGAGGAGACCATGAACCAGAACGCGACCACACTGACCTTCATCGTGCCCGCATACAACATGGAGGAATACCTCGAGCGCTGCGTCACGTCGCTGCTGCAGGCAAGTGACACGAGCGACATCGAGGTGCTCATCGTCGACGACGGCTCGCATGACTCGACCCCGGCGCTGGCCGACGCATACGCGCGCCGCTGGCCCGCGAACGTCCGTGCGATCCACCAGCCGAACAAGGGCCACGGCGGCGCGGTCAACACCGGCATTGCGAACGCCCGCGGCACGTACGTCAAGGTCGTGGACGCGGACGACTGGATCGACTCGCAGTCGATCGACACGATGATGGACACGCTGCGCTCGCAATGCGCATCGGACAGCCCGGTCGACATGGTCGTGTCGAACTACGTCTATGACAAGGTCGGCAAGCGCCGCCTGCACACGGTCAACTTCCGTCATGCGATGCGCGCCGGCGAAATCCTCACATGGGACGACCTGGGCCACTTCGGCCTCGCCGAGTACATCCTCATGCATGCGCTCACGTTCCGCACCGAAGTCGTGCGCGAGTCCGGCATGGTGCTGCCCGAGCACACGTTCTACGTCGATTTCATCTACGCGTACCAGCCGTTCACCAAGGTGCGCACGATGATGTACCTCGACATGCCGTACTATCACTACTTCATCGGCCGCGAGGGCCAGTCGGTGCAGACCGACGTGATGATCCGCCGCGTCGACCAGCTGATTCTGGTGAACGAGCGCATGGTCGCAGCGACGCCGGAGCCGGGCACCGTGCCGGACGGGCTGTACAAGTACATGATCCACTTCCTCACGATCGAAAGCTGCGTGACGTCGGTGTTCCTGATCCTGTCGCGTGACCCGGAGAACTACGAGAAGAAGAAGCGCATGTGGGCGGCGATCGAGGCGCATTCGCCGGCGATCGCGCATGATGTGCGACGCAAGGTGATGGCGCGGGCGATCAACCTGCGCGGTCCGGTAGGCCGATGGCTGATCCGTCACGGTTACGTGATCGCCGAACGCGTCGTCGGCTTCAACTGATCGGGAGTTGCGCGGAGCAGTGACGGTTCGGTGGCGGTTTGCGCTTGCTGAGGGTATGGTGAGCGGGAGAAAATCGCCACTACTGTTTGCTGCGAGGAGTCATACGGATGCAATTCACCAGCGCGGGCACCACGGTGCTGTTCGATGAGGAGACGCTGCGGTTCGCGCTCCGTCGCGAGGATGCGGACGGCGACGTCGCGCAATGGTCGTGGCGGGACGGATCCATGCCGACGATCACTGGTCGGTTCGTTCACGATACAGCCGATGGTACCGCGGCCGGCGAGGACGCGTCGACCACCACCGCAGTCGGTGCGGCTGGCGATACGGCCGATGCCGCCGATGACACTGGCAAGGCAGCCGAAGAGCATACGTTTGCGTTTACCGATGCAGCCGAGATCACGCATGAGCTGCGCAAGACCGGCACCGGCGAGGGCGTGTTCAGCACGTATCGCGGCTTCACGGCTGACGCGACATCCGCGGCTGACACGACATCCGCGGCCGGCACGGACGGCGATACGACTTCCGGCAGCGAGGCGACAACGTTCGCGTTCGCGACGTATGTGTGGGTCGAACAGGTCTCCGGCGACGTGCGGTTCGAATGGATTCCGCTGGATGAGACCGGTTTCGAGGTGACGAAGCTGACGTGGCCGGGCGAGATGGCGTTCGATGCGCTGGACGAGCACGACGTCACGCTGATCACGCACCAGCAGGGCGTGCTGATTCCGAACACGTGGCCGGTTGCGGTCAGTTCGACGCACGGTGACATCGTATTCAAGGGACGGTTCGAAACGGCGGGCGGATACATGCCGTGGTATGCGCAGATCCGCGGCGGCAGCGATGCGAACCGCCCTGGTTATATCGCGATCTGCGAGACCCCGTGGAACGCCGGTTACGAGATCGAACATCCGGCGAACGGCGTTGATGACGGCACTGCGAACGATAGCGATACCGCAGCCGCCAATGGCACCACCGTTCCGACCGGCACAGCCAACAACGTTTCCGTCTCGCCCAGCAGCGGTTCCGTTCCGACCGGCACAGCCAACACTGTCATGTCGACCGAGGCGACAGCCGAGCGGAGACATTTGTCCACCGCCATCGGCACACGCATCGGCATGTGGTTCGAGCCGAGCTTGGGCCGCATGAGCTACCGTCGCATCGTGCGCTATCGCTTCCTCGATCACGCCGATCATACGTCCGTCGCGAAAACGTACCGCGCGTACGTCAACGAGCGCGGACGACTGCGTACGTTGGCCGAAAAGGCCGCGCGCAATCCGTCGGTCCGCGATCTGATCGGCTGCTCGTGGATGCACGTCGGCATCAAAACCGTCGTCCAGCCGGAATCGCGCTACTACGATCACGAGCATCCCGAACTGAACCAGCACGTGACATCGTTCGCAGCCCGTCGCAAGCAGCTCGACACCCTGCACGAACTCGGCGCGGGCAGGATCTACATGCACCTCGACGGCTGGGCCGAACCGGGCTACGACAACAGCCACCCGGACTATCTGCCCGCATGCGAGGAGGCCGGTGGCTGGGCCGGCATGAAGGCGCTCGTGGACGACTGTCACGCGCACGGCGATCTGTTCGGCACTCACGACCAGTACCGCGATTACTACTTCTCCGCGCCCACGTTCAACCGCAACAACGCGGTCCAGCTGACCGATGGCACGAATCCCGAGCAGTCGATCTGGGCGGGCGGCCACCAGACCTTCCTGTGCGCTGAGCTCGCGCCCGACTACGTTCGCAGGAACTTCGCCCAGATCGCCGCGAACGGCGTGAAGCTCGATTGCGCGTACCTCGACGTGTTCACCTGCAACGAAGGCGACGAATGCGCGAATCCCGAGCATCGCATGACACGCCGCGACTGCTACGTACGCCGCGCGGAATGCTTCGAGTACCTGCTTTCGCACGGCATCCTCTCCAGCTCCGAGGAGGTGTCGGACTGGGCCGTGCCGAGTCTCGTGTTCTGCCATTACGCGCCGTACGACTTCCAGATGCGCGACCCGTCCGCGCCGCGCCAGGGCGTGCCAGTGCCGCTGTACAACCTCGTGTACCACGACTGCGTGATCGAACCGTGGATGATGGAACGTGTGGCCGGCGGCGACGATTACATGCTGTACGCGCTCATCAACGGCGGCGCACCGTACCTGATCCGCGACGCTGCATACGTTGGTGTGGATGGCGACATGAGCCCCGAGCAGAAGGCGCAGGCCGAGAACGACATCGAGCGGTGCAATACGGTCGCCGCGCTGCACGAGAAGGTCGGCATGAGCGAGCTGATACGGCATGACTTCGTCGGCGGAGACCCGCTGGTGCAGCGTTCGACGTTTGCGGACGGCACGGTTGTCACCTGCGATTTCCACACGCAAACGTATGCGATACGCTGACCGGCAGCGTGAGTTCGCTGTCAGGCGAGCAGCGGACGGGAACCGGCATACCGATGGCCGTCCCTTGTATGCTCGTACCCATACGGATTCATACGAATCATGACCGATCCCGACGAAAGGAGCCATCATGACCAACAGCAACATCGACGTGTACGGCGCGGACTGGTGCGGCGACTGCAAGCGCGCGAAGGAGGCGCTCAACCGGTTCGGTGCGGCGTTCACCTGGCATGACATCGAGACCGAGGAAGGCGCGGCCGACCGCGCGGTCGAGATCAGCGGCCAGAAGCACATTCCGGTCGTACTGTACAGCGACGGCGCGTTCCAGGTCGAGCCGTCCGCGACCGACATCCAGTCCAAACTCAAGGAGCTTGGACTGATCGCCGAGTGACACGGCGGGCCAGGTCGGCAACGCGCGAGCAGACCCCGGCGGATCCCGGCGCCATCGGATCGTTAACGTTCTCATGAAATTCTCAGGGAATACACACGACACCCCAAAGTAAAGGGGTTTAACTATATATCAGGTCGCAAGGCCGATATAACTGAATCCCTTCTCTCTTCTTTCTCTTCTCTACAAGCCCGGCAATTTCGCTGGGCTTTCTCTTTTTTTGTCTCGCGCCTGCCAGCCACATCGGAACTGTTCGCCATGCGTTTTCCTGCTGCCCGGCGTCATGCGCCACGCCGACAGGTACGGGGATTCCGTGTACTGACAGCGTGTGCATACCCCGCCGTTTTCGGCGCGGCAGGGTTTAATGGAAGACCAGACGCACGGCCGACGCAGACGCCTGGCCGACCAGACGAACGACGACACGACGGGAGCGCACGATGGCGTATATCGAATTCGACCATGTGGTCAAGGAGTATCCTGCCGGCTCCTCGTCGATCCGCGCGCTGGACGAGGCGACGTTCACCGCCGACCAAGGCGAACTGACCGTCATCCTCGGGCAGTCCGGCGCAGGCAAGACCACGGCTCTCAACATCCTCGGCGGCATGGACACGGCCACGGACGGCCGCGTGATCGTCGGCGGACGAGACATCACCAGCCTGCGCAAACGCGACCTCATCACTTACCGTCGCAACGATATCGGTTTCGTGTTCCAGTTCTACAATCTCGTGCCGAACCTGACCGCGCTCGAAAACGTCGAGCTCGCCTCGCAGATCTGCCCCGACCATTTCGATCCGGCCGACACGCTGCGCAAGGTCGGGCTGGCCGATCGCCTCAACAACTTCCCCGCGCAACTGAGCGGCGGCGAACAGCAGCGCGTGTCGATCGCCCGTGCGATCGCGAAGAAACCGAAACTGCTGCTGTGCGACGAGCCGACCGGCGCGCTCGACTACGAGACCGGCAAGGAAGTGCTGCAACTGCTGCAGGACATCTGCGTGGCGGAAGGCATGACGGTCATGATCATCACGCACAATTCCGCGCTGGCGCCGATGGCACACAAGGTGATCCGCTTCCGTTCGGGGCGCGTGACCAGCGAGGATGTGAATCCCGCGCCGACGCCGATCAGCGAGATCGAATGGTGATCGCGATGACGAGACGACGGCAATACAGAGACGGATTCGGCAGGGACGCGGCACGGCGGATGCCGGATGACGGCGCGATCGAGCTGGAAGCGCAGCTTGACGGCGTCTCTGACGCCGATTCACCGTATGATTACGGCGGTTCGGCGGGCTATACCAGTGCAAAAGGGACACGCGGCCGGGGAATGTCGGCCGCGTTCGCGAAGGACACGCTACGCTGCTGGCTGCGCGGATGGCGACGATTCGTATCGATCGCGGTGATCTCGCTGCTCGGCGTGGCCGTGCTAACCGGCATCTATGCGGGCTGCCGCGACATGTTCCTCGCGGCCGACCGGTTCTACGACGCGCAGGGACTGCACGACATCCAGGTGATGTCGACGCTGGGACTGACCGACGACGACGTGGATGCACTGCGCGGCATCGACGGAGTGCTCGCCGTGCAGCCGGAACGCAGTCAGACCGGCACGGTCGCCGTGGACGGCACCGACAAGACCGTGACGATCAGCGAGATCGGCACGGACGGGATCGACCAGCCATCCCTGCAGAACGGGCGTATGCCGGCGAAAGCCGGCGAGATCGCGGTGACGAAGAAGTTCCTGATAGACAGCGGCATGGCGATCGGCGATACGCTGACCGTGACGCCAAGCACAACGAGCGATGCGGGAACGGATGACGGTGCCGTGGATGCCGACAGCGCATCCGACACATCCGGCGCATCCGATGCATCCGGCGAACAGTCACCGCAGTTCCCGACCAAACTGACGATCGTCGGCGAGGTACTTGACCCGAAGGACGTCAGCAACCCCGACGGCATCGGCAGCAAGGCATTCCGGCAGACGCTCGCCTCCGACTACACGTTCTTTGCACCGAGCGACGGCGTGACCGGCAACGTATACACCGCGATCAGCCTGACCGTGGAGGGGGCCGCCGCGCAGAACTCGTTCGGCAAACCGTACGACGCACTGGTGCGCGACGTGGCGAGCCGCATCACCGACACCGTGCAGACCGAACGACAGAAGGCCCGCCGCCAGCAGCTCATCGACGCCGCGCAGGCCAAGCTCGACAAGGCCAAGACCGACGCGCAACGCACGTTCGACGACGCCCAGCAGACCATCGACAAAAACCGTTCCGAACTGACGAGCGGCCGCGCTGAATACGAAAAGAACCGGCGCACGCTCGACGAGACCGAGACAAAGCTCAAGGACGGCGAGCAACAGGTTGCCGACGCGCGCCAGCAGATCAGCGATGCCCGCACACAGCTCGAGGACGGCCGCGCACAGATCAAGACATCGCAGACGCAACTCGACGACGCCAAGACGCAGCTGGCCGACGCGCGCAAGCAACTCGACACGGCACAAGCACAGTTGAACACCCAGCGCGAACCGATCGATCAAGGCATCGTCACAACCAATCAGGGCATCGCGAAAATCGACGACACGCTCGCCGCCAACGCCAGCATCGCCAAAGCCATCGACGCGCTGCCGGACGGATCATCCGATACGACCGGCACGACTGATACGGCCGGAACGGCCAAGTCGGTCGAATCGACCGAGGCGATCGGCACAACCGATACGCGCAACCGGACCGTCACACAAACCGACGCAAACACCGCCGAACAATGGTCGCGTATCCGCGCCGCGCTCGCGGCGATCGGCATCAACGTGTCCGAACAGCCCACAGCCGAAACCCTCGCCAACGCCACCGCACAGCTGAACACGCAGCGAACCACCCTGACCGCCCAACGCGAGCAGCTCGTCCGGCAACGAGATACCCTCAAATCCACACTGAACACGTCCATCGTCCCCGCGCAAACCCAGCTCGACCAGCGCAGCGCCCAACTGAGCGCGCAGGAGCGCGAAACCGCCGAAGCCGAAACGCAGCTCGCCGCCAAATCAGCCGAACTCGAAGCCAACGCCGCCAAGCTTGACGCGCAGTCCACGAAGCTCGACCAGCAGGAGCAAACGCTCAAGGACGGCCGCAAACAGCTTGAGGACGGCCGCAAGAAGCTCAAAGAGGCCGAAACCAAACTTGCTGACGGCGAGAAACAGCTCACTGAAGCACAACGCAAGCTCGAGCAGGGCAAGAAGGATGCGGACGCCGAGTTCGCCAAACAGCAGCAACGCGTCGATGGCATCGCACAGGCCCGTTGGTACGTGCAGACACGATCCGCGATCGGCGGATTCAGCGCGATCAAATCCGATCTGAGCTCGATCGAATCGATCGGACGCGCGTTCCCGGTCGTGTTCCTGCTCGTCGCCGTGCTCATGAGTCTGACCACGATGACGCGCATGGTCGAAGAGGAACGCGGGATGATCGGCACCTACGTTGGCCTCGGCTACGGCCCGGTCGCGATCTCGATGCGGTATGTCCTGTTCGCCGCACTCGCCTGCCTGATCGGCGGCGGGCTGGGCCTGATCGCCGGGTTCATTGGCATCCCCGCGTTCTTGTTGATCGTGTTGCAGGGACTGTACACCGTACCCGGCGTGCGGTTCGAATACGACTGGCTGTACGGGTCGGCGGGCATCGCACTGTTCGTGGTAGGCGTGGTCGCGGCCACGGCAGTCGCATGCGTGGGCGAACTGCGACTCACACCGGCCGAACTCATGCGGCCGAAGGCGCCACGAGCCGGTTCGCGCGTACTCCTGGAACGGGCCACGCCGGTGTGGAAACGTATGAAATTCCTCAACAAGATCACCGTGCGCAACCTCGTGCGGTTCAAATCGCGGCTCGTCATGACAGTCGGCGGCGTTGCCGGATGCACCGCGCTCATCGTATGCGGACTGGCGATCAGCGACACAGTGGATGCGCTGCCGAACACGCAGTATCGCGACATATACCGGTACGATCTCATGGTCGTGGCCGATCACAACGACGTGACGACGGTGCTCGACCGGTTGCGCAGCGACGGCGTGGTTGACGACTCGTCCACGTCTGTTGCGTTGGCAAGAGTCGAGAACGGCGAGATCACAACCGGCATGGACGAGACGGAGACTGTGCAGATCGTCACTGTGCCGAATACATTCGCGATGGACCGTATCGTCGATCTGCGCTCGGCTTCGGACGGTTCGCCGATCCGCGTGGAAACGTTCGAAAACGGGCGGGCGAACGGCGTGATCGTATCGCAGAGCGCGGCGAACGCGCTGGGCGTGAAAGCCGGAGACCTGATCACGCTCAAGAACGGCGAGGCGCAGCGCAAGCAGGTTCGCGTCGTGAACGTCAGCCGATCAGTGATCGGCGCGGACGTGTATGTGATGACCGCCGACTACCAGCGGTTCTTCGGCGGGAATACCGGAACCGGCGGCGATGCCGGAGACAATACCGGCACGGCCGATGATTCCGGCACTGCATCCGGTTCGACGCACGCCGGCACGACGGACGGTAACAGCGGATCCGCCAACGGCATGACCAATGCCGACTCGTCCGATGACGAGGAGACCGTGGTCGATGGCGTGGAACTGAACACGGTGTTCGCGCGGTATGACGGTTCCGACGACGACCAGATCGCCTATGCAGAACAGCTCGCCAAGGATGCGGACGTGCTGAGCGTCGCGAGCACGGCCGACCTGCGGCGCAGCTTCAGCTTCGAGCTCATGGGGGCCGTGGTGGCGCTCATCGTGGCATTGGCCGGAGGATTGGCACTTGTGGTGTTGTTCACGCTCGCGAACACGAACGTATCGGAACGCGTGCGCGAGATGGCCACACTCAAGGTGCTGGGCTTCTACGACCGCGAGGTACACCGGTACGTGAACCGCGAGATGATGATCCTGACCGTGATCGGCGTGATCATCGGACTACCGGTCGGACGGTGGATAGGCGGACTGCTCACGGCGGCACTCGCCATGCCCGGCATCTACTTCGAGGTGAGCGTGCGGTGGCAAAGCTACGCGATCGCCGCCGCGGTCACGCTCGTCTTCGCCCTGCTCGTGCAGTTCTTCACCAATCCCGTCCTTGACCGCATCGACCCTGCCGTCTCGCTCAAATCCGTAGAGTGACAGACAACCATCTCCAAAAAGTTCAACGAATTGAACTTTTTGGCGAAATGCTCACGATATTGTCACGTCGGATCATTGAACCGCCCCTGTTTTCGTAACATGCACGATGCTACAGTTTGAACCTGTTATTGAAAGCGCAGGTAGAACATGAGCAACACCCAGAGCGCCCGGCCAGATGGTTCATCATCCGACGGCAGGGGCACCCTCACATCAGTCGAGAGCCTCGACAAAGACAATCAGATGGCGCGCGGTCTGAACAACCGCCACGTCCAGTTCATCGCCATCGGCGGCACGATCGGCACCGGCCTGTTCCTCGGTTCCGGCAAGTCCATCGCGCTGACCGGGCCGAGCATCATCTTCGTATACATCGCGGTCGGCGTCATCATGTTCCTGCTCATGCGGGCCATCGGCGAACTCATGTACCGCGACCCGAGCCAGCACACGTTCATCAACTTCATCAAACGCTATCTCGGCAACGGCTGGGGCAAATTCGCCGGCTGGTCGTACTGGATCGTGCTCGTGCTCATCGGCATGAGCGAGATCACGGCCGTCTCCACATACTTCATCACATTCTTCGACACGTTCGGCATCAACCTGATCCACTGGAAATGGCTGATCGAGCTGTGCTTCCTCGCCGCGCTCGTCACGATCAACCTCATCGCCGTCAAGGCGTTCGGCGAAGCGGAGTTCTGGTTTTCGATGATCAAGATCACGCTGATCTGCGCGATGATCGCCACCGCCGTGGTCATGGTCGTGATCGGCTACCACTATGATGCCGTACAGATCACCGGACAGGACGCCGTCTCGCCGGGCGGTCATGCGGGCATCGACAACATCACGAACAACTTCTCGATCGCGCCGAACGGCTGGCTCGCGTTCCTCATGAGCTTCCAGATGGTGTTCTACGCGTACGAGATGATCGAGTTCGTGGGCGTCACCGTCTCCGAGACGCAGAACCCGCGCAAGGTGCTGCCGAAGGCCGTCAACGAGATCATCGTGCGCGTGCTCATCTTCTACGTGGGCGCACTGCTCGCGATCATGGCGATCGTGCCGTGGACCACGTTCAAGCCGAACGCGGACGGCTCGTTCGCCTCGCCGTTCATCATGGTGTTCCAGTATGCAGGCCTCAAGTGGGCGGCCGCGCTTGTGTTCTTCGTGGTGATCACCGCCGCGTCTTCAGCGTTGAACTCGCTGCTGTACTCGGCCGGACGCCATCTGTACCAGCTGGCGATCGAGTCCGAGTCGCCGACGTTCCAGAAGGTCGGCAAGGTGTCGAACCGTCAGGTGCCGGCACGCGCGATCCTCGTGTCCGCGGCACTGATCCTGCTGTCGCCGGTTATCAACGCGATCCCAGGCGTTTCCGGCGCGTTCGTGCTGTTCGCATCCGCATCGTCCGCCGTGATCATCTTCATCTACGTGCTCACGATGATCGCGCACCGCAAGTACCGTCGCTCGGCCGACTTCATCCCGGATGGGTTTGTGATGCCGGCGTGGAAGTTCACGAACACGCTCGCGATCACGTTCTTCGTGTTCGTGTATGCGACATTGTTCCTGGCCGACGACACGCGCGGCTCCGCGATCGCGGGTCTGGTGTGGCTGGCCGTGTTCGGCGGATACTGCGTGCTGCATGACCGGTTCATCAACCGCGACCTGAAGGAGTCCTTAGGACGATAGACTGCCGATAACGCATGTATGGTGCCCCGTCTGGTCATAACCGACCGGACGGGGCGCCGTCGTATTCCGACTCGATATCGAACCGCTCAGTCAACGAATTCGCCGGTCACCGGGTCGCGATGGTCGCGTTCGATCGCCGCGAGTGTGCGGCTGCCGTCATCGGCGGCATGATCGTGCGCGACCGCCGGCGGCACCAGCACACGTAGCGCACGGTCCTGCGCCGCGACCCGCACCGGCAGATGGCCGATGTACTCGCCATCTGCCATCATCACCGGCGGCTCGGCGCCGTCCACGGCACGGGTGATCTCAACCTCGCGCACGCGCTTCCAGCCGAATACATGCGAAGCCAGCAACCGGCCGTTGTATCCCTTCGAAATCGCATCGGCGATCTCGAATACGTTCGGCATATGGTCGATCCACACCAGGTCGAGCAGACCGTCAGCGAACCGTGAATACGGCGACACTTCCAATCCGCCTCCGATATGCCGCGAATTGGCGACGGTGACCATCGGCGATATGATATCGCGTTCCTCGATGCTGCCGTCGGACAGCGTGGCCTTGATGTGGTAGCCATACCGCTTGAGATGCATGACCTCGATCAGCACCGCGACGAAGTAGCGTAGCGACCCGCCGGGCAGGCGCGAATGATTGGCACGGTCGTTGATCGTCGCATCCAGTCCGCAGTTGAGCATGCCGCCGTAGTACCGGTCGATCGGCGGCAGCTCGGCCGATTCCTGCGCGCGGTCATCCGCTTCCCACGCATGACCATCCGATTCCTGCGCGTGACCGGTTTGCCCGTCGGCACCGACTCCGTCCGACGTATTCATCAGCAGGTTGCCAGTCGCCGCGTCGACCGCATATCCACCAGGAAGAGACGTCACGCGTCCCATATCGACGTCGATATGACTGCCACGCACAATGGCGCCGACGATGCCCTCGACCGCCGTCGGGATGCGGTTGACCGGCAGCCCCAGTCCTCGCGCGAAATCGTTACCGGAACCGGTAGCTACGATGCCGAGCGGCTTGCCGCTGCACCCGACCGCATTGGCGCCGAGCGCTATCATGCCGTCGCCGCCGACCACCACGAGATGCGTGTACGTGTCGGCCTGCGCACGCGCGTTGGCCAGCGAATCATCGAAGCTCGTTCCGGTCAGGTCGATCACGTCGAACCCATGCCGGCGTCCTTCATCGGTCAGCAGCTCCATCACCTGCGCATCGATCTTGGCTCCCCTGCCTTTGTCGGACACCGGGTTGCCGATCATCGCCACCACCGGACGCAGACCTCGTTCATCACTCATACCGCCACGATAAACCATGCATTGCCGCGCGCGCCAGCGTCACCGACGAATTCACGTTGTGGCGTTGCCCACGGTCAGGCATCCCTCACCGACACGCGTCTCGCGGAAACATGCACGACTTGCGGATGTCGAATCCGCATGACCGCACGATACACGGCGCATACGCATCCGCCGTCGTCTACCCGCATTCGACCGGCCCTGCCCGGGATCGGTATGTCACCGATGGAGCGAACGGCACCTGCGTGGCGACGGCGAGCGCAATCTGTACATCCTCGCCATCGACCGCACAAGAGTCAAGCCCGGCATCGTTCGCGGCAGCAACAGCCTGCGCCGTCGCGCACGCATCGTCACCTCCGTCGTACAACGTGAGCGCGGCCGATATCGCCGCAAGATCGGCAACAGTTCTCGCACGTGTCTGGCAGATCAGCAGATTGCCGGCCAAAGCGACGACGCCGAGCAGCACACCGACCAGCATGATCAGCGCGACGCCGGCCATCGTGCCGGAACCGCAGTCGGCACGATTCATGCCCTTGCATCCATCATGTTCTCCTTTCATCGCATCACCCCTGTCGCCCGACCGGTCACACGGGTCGGCAGCACGCCCAACGGATCGGGCACCACCGGGCATTGCACGGTGACTGTCACCTGTTCGTCGCCGTATGACGCCGTCGCCGAGGCATTGCCGCCCGCCACCGCGCGCACCACCGATTGCAGGTCGGTGTCGGCATCTACGCCGTCGGCCACCACCAGTTCCCGTACGGCCGACACAGCGGCATCCTGGCAGTCCATCGATATGACCACCGTGCGCGATAGGCACAGCAACAGCACCGCCACCGCCACGACGGCGGGAAGCACCACGGCGAATTCGGCCGTGGCCGCTCCCCTGTCCGCATGACGCAATGCGGCGAGCAATACGGACGCGTGCCGCATCGACGGGCGCCGCACATGTCTGCGCCACAGCAACGGCTGATCGTCATAAGGCATGCGCTCCGCAGCGACGCCGCACCCGCCGCATGACAGCGTTCCGCGCCCGCCGCATCGACATGTCGTCGGGAAGTCCGCCCGCATCAATCGCCGCGTCATGATCGTCACCCGACATTCAGCGCTTTTCTGACAAGATTCGTCAGCAGCGTCTTGATGCCATCCGACTTCAGCACCGCGATCAGCACGGCCGCGAACCCGGTCGCGGCGACCAGCACGACCGCGTATTCGGCCGTCGCCGCACCTTCTTCCGGCTCGGCGGCCAGTGTGCGCATTCTCGCGTCCAGACAGCACAGTTCCCGCCGCCCCTGCTCGTAGAACTCTGCGGCACGCTGTTTAGCGTGGAGGAACAAACCGGCCTTGCCATCGACATTGATTGGTATTACGTCACTCATAGCGTTCCTTTCACTCGAGTTTCCCGACCACCGTGGTCGTGGTTCAGTTACTATGCCAGAAACCGCGATGCGATCAGACGAAAAACGGGTCATGTGGTCGAAAGGTACCGGGTTATCCACAGCCGGCGTGTCTATCCACATTTTTTGTGGATAACTTCCCAACGTCGCGAGCCGGTGTGGATAACTTCGTGTGGATAACTCGGCATACGAAGCCATTCACACGACGAACGACATGATGGACGGAATCACACCGATGAATATGAACGCAGGCAGGAAGCACAGCCCAGTGGGTATCAGCAGACGGACGGTCATCCTGCCGGCCAGTTCCTCGATGCGGGTACGTTCGTCGGCATCGAGTTGATCCAGCGCAGATTCCAGACGGCTCACCGGCGAGACGCCGTCATTCCACGACGGTTCCAATGCATCCTCCAGTACGGCGAGCATGTCAGCCGTCGCACCTTCCGGCGGCACCGTCCCGGACACGCTGCCGGCAGGACGACACCTATCGTCGTCATTCTCCGATCCTGCGCCCAACCACGCATCACCCCATGCGATGCCGCGCGTCAACGACGACGCCACTTTGCGCATGCCATGCCCCGTCACGCCACCGACCGATCCGCCCACCGCGTCCAAGGCCCGGGGAATCGCCGACCCCTGACGCACCGCCGCGATCAGCAGGGCCAACACCACTGCGGACGATGCGGCACCGCCGTCACGCCGTGAACCCCCCGAACCGGCACCGCGTTCAGGAGCCTCACCATCAACCCGAAAAGACGAAGACAGCCCCTCCGACTTCAACCGAGACGCGACAGCACCGGCACACCAGCCAACTCCCCACCATGCAGCCGCGCATGCGCATATCGCCGCCGCCAGCGCGTACCACATGTCAATCACCGCCCATATCACGCAGGATTGCGCGCATCCATATCATGCCTCCCCCATAGCAGGCCATTCCCAACCCCAGGCACAGCAACCCCTGCGGCGAGCCGAAGAGGAAGCCCAGAGGCCGTGCGCCGAGCAGTTCGCCGAACACGATGGTGGCGGCAGGCAACACGGACAGCAGTTTTACGGTGGCCTGCGGCACAGCGAACGCCTGTGCGCGCAGATCGTCCAACAGCCGCGTCCTGCGGTATGCGGCGCCGACCGCTTCCAGGCACTGCACGGCGGGGCATCCCAGCTCGGCGCTAACCCGGCTCGCGGCGACGATGTCCGAAGCGACGCGCGCGATCTGCCGTTCCCGCTCCTTGGGCATCGCCCGTTGCGCGAGAACGGCACGTATGCGGGATTCGGTCAACGGCGTCGACGGCATGCTCTCATCCGACTGCCGCGCGAAGGCCTGTTCCATCGTCGCCCCGCTACGCATCGAGGCACAAGCGGCCGCGATTACAGCGGCGACGCCGACGCGCGGCTTATGGCGCGCCGCAGACGTTCCGACACCAGCTTGCATAGGCTTATCAAGATCCCGGAGGCGACGGCGGGCAGGACGATGCGGACAGGCGACCATTGCCGTACAGGCGGCCGCGGTGAACACGGCCAACGTGGCGTACATACCGATCATGACGGCACCTTTCTTTCGCGCAAGGTCTTACGGCATGCGCCGAAGTCGCCGACGGTTCCGGCCACTGTGTCGAACCGGATGACGCAATCCGGCCGACTCAATGCAGCCAACGACGCGCAAAGTCCGGCCACCCTGGACCGGCCATCGGCTGCCCCGCACCATCCCAGACCGCGATCACCTCGCCCGCCAATGGGCATTCCCCGCCCCGCCTGCCGTCGGCGGCAGCGACCAACCGGCCGATCTGGCCGATATGCCGTCGCCCGCCATTGCCACGTTTCACGTGAAACACCACGTCAAACGCGTCACGCGCGAGCAGGGCCGTGGCATCCACCGGCAATCCCGCAAGAAGACCAAGTGAGGCCAAGCGCATCGGCACACGCGACACATCGTCGGCATGCAGCGTCGCCAACCCACCGCGATGCCCGGAGTTGAACGCGCGCAGCAGATCGGCGATCTCCTCGCCGCGGCATTCGCCGAGCACCACACGGTCGGGTCGCATGCGCAGCGTGGCCTTGACCAGCTCCGGCAGACCGATCGCGCCGGCGCCTTCCACATTGGCCTCGCGCGCGACCAGCGACACACGGTTGCCCGCACCGATCGATCCCAATTCGCGCACCTCCTCGACGGTGACGATGCGCTCATCCGCCGGACACAGCCCGAGCAACGCCTTCAGCAGCGTGGTCTTGCCGGCCCCGGTGCCGCCAGTCACCAGCATCGTCGCATGGCGGGCCATCAGCATCCGCAATATCGGCAGCCATATGGACGGCATCATGCCGTTGGCGCACAAGGATTCCAATGTCGGCGGCGAGCGCGGCGGCAACCGGATCGATATGGCCGCGCCATGCGGCACGATCGGAGCGATCACGGCGTGCACGCGCAGCCCGCCCGCAGACGACGCGTCCGCGATCGGGCATGCGTCGTCCAACCGGCGGCCGAGCTGGGCGCACAGTTGCACCGCATAGTCGCGTACGGTCTGCGGCGACCGGAACGGAATCGGCAGACGGCACTCGCGCAGACCGTCACCTCGATCCGCCCACACCATCCCCTCACAGGTCACGGTGACATCGGTCACCTCCGGATCGTCCACGATCCATGCCAATGGGCCGAACGTCAGCGTCGTCATGACGACGCCCCCGCAAGCAGGCCGTCGATCCAATCGCATATGCCGTCGGCCACGCGTCGACCGCTGCGGTTCAATGCGCCGATGCCCAGCCCCGACAGCACATCGGAACACAGTTTTGGGTTCGCGCGCACGCATCCTGCGACAGGTACGCCCAAATACTCTTCAGCGTCATCCAGTGAGACCGCGTCGGCAAGACGAGAAGTGCCATGCGGCTGCGCACCAACGACCATCATCCGCCGCCGACCGACGTCTCGCTCGCCTCGCGCGTCGTCGGCTTCGATGTTCGCACCTTGTTGAAGCCTGCGGATATGGCGTTTCGCACGAGCCAGACCAAGCACCGACAATTCAGCCAGCACAAGCTGCGCCGCCGCACCCAGTTCCGGCATCGTATCGATCAGTTCCCCGCGACCGGCATCCACGACGACCGCACGGTTCGTATCAGCCAGCGCACGTATGGCCGCCTGTGTCTGCCACCAGTCGGGAGCGGCGCCGTTCCACGGATTGCTGGCAAGCACATGCACGCCGTTCCAGACCGGCAGATCGCGACCGAGCGCCTTACCGTCGATCTGCCCGAGCGGCGCATCGAGCGATTCGAAGCGCGTGCCCGACTCGCCTTCGATACCGAGCAGCACGTCGATTCCCCCGGCGCCGAAATCGACGTCGACCAACGCACACGGCAGTTCCCGCTCGGCCAACCGCCGTGAGACGATGGCCGCGAGTGCGCTCAGACCGATACCTCCGCTTGCCGCGGTGCACACGACGATGTTATGGCATGTCGTGGCGACTGAGACCCCAGATGGCAATCCGGGCGGCCCGTCGCGACCGTATGCCGGCTGGGGCCGTGCTGCGGCGATCGTTTCCGCGTGACGCTCTTCCGGCCGATGCCGATACGACGGCTGGGCGGATGGCGTGTAGTACCGAGGTTGCGTTGCAGTGTCCATGCGCCGATTGAACCGTATCCGCACGCGGGAGTCCAGCCGGAACGGGGTATGTGGTCGAAAGGTATGGGTTATCCACACCCCGGCGTGTTATCCACATTTTTTGTGGACAATATCCGGTTATCCACATTTTCGGCATATCAGAGCCATATGCCTCTGTATATCCGGTCAATAGGAAGTGGTCCTCCGCGGCATTCCGCCGCCCCGGGGCCATTCTCCTCCTCGGCCGTGCCCCCTTCAAAGCAACTCCGGGCATCCCCTCCCGAGACACCTTGACACCCCGAACCACCCCGTCATCCACTTCCGGATCATCCCCGTCATCCCCTTCCGCCCCCGGCATCCCCTTCCAGCCTCTGCTATCCTCTCCTCTGCCGCCCTCTTTCAGACCATCCCTTCCGGGCATACGGCCGGTTTCGCACCTCAAACCGGGCGTAAGCCCGGGGAGGAGAACCGGATTCCGACCAAACACCCGGGCATACGGCCGTATCCACGCCCGAAACCGGGCGTAAGCCCGGGAACGGAACCCACTTCCAGACGGGCACCCGGGCATACGGCCGCCACGAACCCCGAAACCGACCGTAAGCCCGGGAACCGAACCGATTCCCAGGCAAGCTCCCGGGCTTACGGCCGCCCCAAACCCCCAAACCGGCCGCAAGCCCGGGAACAGAACTAACTGCCAACCAACCTCCCGGGCATACGGCCACTCTCACCCCTCAAACCGACCGCAAGCCCGGGAGCCCTGATCCGCACGGCGCGACATCTGCCCCGAAACACGAAAAGGCCCGCCGAAGCGGGCCTTTTCTCCAAAAGCAGCTGGAGCAGAATCTCTGCACAACATCATCGTCATAACGGTAAGTCTTTCCAATGCCCGTTCAACGTAACAGTCTTATGCGACCATACACTCATTGTGGGCTCTGCTCTGTTCAGTTCTTTTGGTACTTCCATAATCTAGTCGCGGCCCGCTCGGCATGCAATCCGCAAGCACATCATGTTCGTTTTTTTGCCGAAATGGTCGATCGCACATCCACCGACCGCAATAATGCGCGACTGTGCGCGCTTCGAACCGGATACCTGTGCCATATTGTTCGTTTCGCATGTCCGCGCGGCGTGTCGCACAACCGCCCGCGCGTGGCGGGGAACGCTCGCTCAACCTGTGTCGAAGGGCGTTTCCCGCCACGTACCCGCGAACCTCCGCGTCCCGCAGCCGCCGCGGCGAGCCGAACGTGAACGCCCGTTGAATTATGAGACATATTCTCGCGTTGCGCACATTCGAACGCATAAAGTAGGGCAGTATGGCACAGATATTTGACGCACCTTCAAAGGCGATACTCCGCAGCCAGATCGCGGAACATATCGCGGAAACGGACAAGAACGACCGTCGCGAAGCGCGTCCTGACGAGCAGCCGTTGCCGCCGGACCGCTTCTTCGACCGCGAGCTGAGCTGGCTCAAGTTCAACAAGCGCGTCCTCGAGCTCGCCGAGGACGAGGATCAGCCGATCCTCGAACGCGCCAACTTCGCCGCGATCTTCGCATCCAACCTCGATGAGTTCTTCATGGTGCGCGTCGCCGGTTTGAAGCGCCGCATCAACTCCGGCATCGCCGTCCCGTCCGCCAGCGGCCTGAGCCCGCGTCAGCAGCTGCGCGCGATTAGCGATCAGGCCCATCGTCTGCAGGACGAGCACGCGCACTACGTGATCGACCACATCCTGCCGGCCCTCGCCAACGAACGCATCGTGCTGCTGAGCTGGGACAAGCTCACCGCCGCCGAGCAGGAACGTCTCTCGCGTTACTACCGCCAGCAGGTCTTCCCGGTCCTCACGCCGCTCGCCGTCGACCCGGCCCACCCGTTCCCGTACATCTCCGGCAACTCGATCAACCTCGCGGTGCTGGTCGAGAACCCGACCTCCGGCAAGTCGCACTTCGCCCGCGTGAAGATCCCGGGCAACCTCAACCGTCTCGTGCCGGTCGACGACATGACCGAGGACGACTCCGCCGAGGTTCGTTACGGCTTCATCACGATGGAGAACCTCATCATCGCCCACCTGGAATCCCTGTTCCCGGGCATGATCATCAAGGAAGCGCGCTCGTTCCGCGTCACCCGCAACGAGGACATCGACGTCGAGGAAGACGACGCCGAGAACCTGCTCAACGCGATGGAGAAGGAGCTGCTGCGCCGTCGTTTCGGGCCGCCGATCCGTCTCGAGATCTCCGACGCGACCAGCCCGTTCCTCTCCCAGCTGCTCGCCGACCAGCTCGGCGTGAGCGCGGACGAGGTCTACCGTCTGCCCGCGCCGCTCGACATGAAGCTGCTGTTCGAGCTGCAGAGCCTCGATCGCCCGGATCTCAAGTACTCGCCGTTCATCCCGACCACGAACCGACAGATCGCCGAGGTCGAGTCGAGCCGCGCGCAGGACATCTTCGCCGCCATCCGCGAGCGCGACATCCTGCTGCATCACCCGTACGACTCGTTTTCTACGTCGGTTCAGGCCTTTCTGGCACAGGCTGCGGCGGATCCTAAGGTTCTAGCCATCAAGCAGACGCTGTACCGCACCAGCTCGAACTCGCCGATCATCGACGCGCTGGTCGATGCGGCGCACGCCGGCAAGCAGGTCCTTGCGCTGGTCGAGATCAAGGCCCGCTTCGACGAGGACGCGAACATCATGTGGGCGCGCAAGCTCGAACGCGCGGGCGTGCACGTGGTCTACGGCATCGTCGGCCTCAAGACGCACTGCAAGCTCAGCCTCGTCGTGCGTCAGGAGCAGGACGGCCTGCGCCGTTACTGCCACGTCGGTACGGGCAACTACAACCCGAAGACCGCACGTCTGTACACCGATCTGGGCCTGCTGACCTGCGATCCGGTCGTCGGCCAGGATCTGACCCGTCTGTTCAACCAGCTGTCCGGCTACGCGCCGAAGTCCAGCTTCCACCGTCTTCTGGTCGCGCCGCGTACGATCCGCTCCGGCCTGATCCAGCGCATCCGCCGCGAGGAGGATGCCGCACGCGCCGGCAAGGAGGCGTGGATCAAGATCAAGGTCAACTCGATCGTTGACGAGAAGACCATCGACGCGCTCTACCGTGCCAGCCAGGCCGGCGTGAAGATCGACATCGTCGAGCGCGGCATCTGCGCTCTCAAGCCCGGCGTTCCGGGACTGAGCGACAACATCCGCGTGCGTTCGATCCTCGGCCGATTCCTCGAGCACAGCCGCATCTACGCGTTCTGCAACTCGGACGGCCCGCAGATCGGCGAAGGCCCGATGTCCGGCCCGGAGGTGTGGATCGGTTCGGCCGATCTGATGCACCGCAACCTCGACCGCCGTGTCGAGGCGCTCGTGCGCATCACCGCCCCGGAGCAGGTGGATGAGCTCATCAAGTACGTCGACCTGCAGATGTCCGATACGATCGCGTCGTGGCACATGCAGCCGGACGGCACGTATCTGCACGTCTCCCACGCCGAGGACGGCAGCCTCTTGGCCGACAGCCAGGAACTGCTCATCAAGAAGCACACGCGTCGTCCGCGCACGAACAACTGACGCGCTTGGCACGAAACGTACGCGGCGTTGCACCACGCGCATTGCACGGCGTGCTAAGATTGTTCGCGCTAACAATTCAATGATGTCCGATGGCCGATCCCACGACGGGGTCGGCCATCGTCGTTTCGGAGCACGCTACGTAGCGATCGAAGCGACGGACTCGTCTCGCGATCCGTTGACGCACGGCCATACAATGGGAGGATGGGCAAAGTGAGACGCATTGTGGAAGCGGCCGGAGGTATCCTCTACCGCATCGCTCCCCAAACCACGCAAACCACACAGACTACGGAGCCGGTCGCACCGTCCGCGACGCAGGCCGCCGCGCAGGGCGCACACGACATCGACGCATCGTCAACCACAACGGCAGCATCGCCGTCCGCCGCATCCGCGACATCGACGACCAGGCACGGCCGTTCCGACACCGCCGCACTCCCCGACCAGCCCGAATCCGACCGCATCGCCGATCTGCTCGACCGCATCGAGGTCTGCATCGTCCACCGGCCGAAATACGACGACTGGAGCTGGCCGAAAGGCAAGCTCGAGCTCAACGAATCGCATCGCCACGCGGCCGTGCGCGAGGTCGGCGAGGAAACCGGCATGTCGATCGAGCTTGGCCCGTACTTGGGCGAGATCGAGTACCCGCTGGCCGAGGAAGGCAGCAAAACCCGTCATTCCAAGGACCGCACGGTCGATACGAAGCATATTCTGTACTGGATGGCCACGCCGGTGGAAGACGTCGAGGCGGAGCAGCTCATCGACGCGTTCGGCCCGGTGCGTCGCGCCGACATCGGCGAAATTGACGACATCCTTTGGGTGTCGATCACCGAGGCGCGCAAGATCCTCTCCCATTCGACCGACAAGGACGTGCTCGCGCTGTTCGTCGACCGCGTGCAGGAAGGCGCGGCGGACGCGCAGAACGTGATCATCGTGCGCCACGCGAAGGCCGAGGCGCGCAAGACGTGGAACGGCACCGACGAGAACCGGCCGATCACGCCACGCGGGGCCGCCGCCGCGTACGCGCTCAACCGCGAGCTGGCCTGCTACAACCCGACGCGCCTCGCCACGTCGCCATGGATGCGCTGCCTCGAAACGCTGCACGTGTTCTCGTGGCAGACGAACCGTCCGATGGTGCATCTGGACGCACTCACCGAGGACGCGTATGCCGAGGACGGCGAGCGAGCGTGGCGCTGCTTCCTCGAAGAGGTCGATTACGCGCTGAAACACCGGGAAACCGTGGCAGTGTGCATGCATCGGCCGGTGATCGGCGGCATGTTCGAGCATCTGCGCGAACTGTGCGCGTCGAAACAGCTCGCCAAACGGCTCATTGCGAAAACGCCGTACATGCCGACCGGCACTGCGGTATCGTTGTTTGTCGTCTCCTCGCCCGAGGGGCCGCGCATCATCGATATTCAGAAGGTTTCGCCACTTGTCTACTAGCTTGCATCAGGGTTCCGGCTCGATCGTCGCGAGCCGCACCGCGTTCACGCCCACCGGTTCGCCGCGCCCGAACCGTCCGGGCCAGCTCGATCCGGCCATCGTCGCGGGCATCGCGGGCGGCGCCGATCCGAGCGTGATCAGCGAGATCAGCCACACCTCGGCGGCGGCACTGCTTGATCGCGTGCATCACACGGCCGATCCTGAGGTCGTTTCTCGCGTGCTCACGCTGGTCGACCACGAGGGCATCGATCTGATCGCGGAACTGTGGAGCCATGCCGAGCCGGATTCGCTGCCCGGGATTCTGTGGCGGCTGTATCTGCTGCGCACGTGGATGCGCAAGCAGGATACGGCGATCGCGCGGCTGTGGCGGCTCGGCGAGCCGGTGGCCACGGCGGCTTCGGCGATCGCTGGCGTGGACGATGCGCCGACCGAAGACGATATCGCGCGAACGGCGGATTCGATTCTGGCGGGCGCGTTCGTGGGTGATTTCGCGGTGGCGTTGGAGCGTGCGGCTGCATTCACCGATGTGGTCGCGCTGGGATTGCGCGTTGAGGCGAAACGACTGAACGCTTCCGCCAAGATGCACGACGGACGCGCGATCGCGACAGAGCATGACGCCGACGATCGACCGACGACGGACGCCCACGCGGCGGACGCCACGGCCCGATCCGCGCATCCGGCGACCAGGGCCGCGCGGATGCTGCATACCGCAAGCAACCTGATGGTCACGTCGCGCGATTTCCGTCACGGCGCGAACCTGTGGCGGCGCGGCAAGCTCGAGTAGCGCCCCAACACACCAACATCGATAATGCCGCCCACCCGCTATACTGAATACTCGCGTCGGGCCGTGCATAGCCCCGGGCTCCATTTTTTGCCGCTGCGAGCGGCCTTTGCGCCGACAGGCGCTTTCACGGTTCGGCGCTTCACTTTCGATTCTCGTTGCCGGCGAGAGATTACCCGCGCCGCCTCCCTCGTTCGCAACTCCGCGCTACAGTGGTCGCAAAGCCCGATCGATCAGTGAGGAAAGGCGGCTCGCATGCAATATGGTTCCATCCCGGGAATCTCCGTTCCGGCATCGCGCGTCGTATTCGGCACGGCGTTCGGCATGTTTCTGGACGGCAATGGCGACCCGTCCGCGTTGCTTGACCATGCGGTCGAAGCCGGCATCAATGTGTTCGACTGCGCGAAGGAGTATGGGCGCGCGCAGGATCAGCTCGGCCGTTGGCTGGAGCGACGTGGCGACCGCGACCGGCTCATCATCGAGACGAAGGGCTGCCATCCGGCGATGCGCGACGGGCGTGTGGTCGATCGCGTGACGAAACGTGATCTGGATGCCGATTTGGCTCAATCGTTGGACCAGTTGCGCACGTCGTACATCGACGTGTATCTGTTGCACCGCGATGATCCGCGGGTGCCGGCCGGCGAGATTGTGGAGTGGCTGAACGAGCACTGCCGGGCGGGCGAGATCCGTGCGTTTGGGGTGTCGAATTGGACGGTGGCGCGGATTCGCAAGGCGAATGAATACGCGCGTTTGCACAACTTGCAGCCGATCGCGGTGTCGTCGCCGAACTTCAGTCTGGCTGTACAGGAACGCAATCCGTGGATGGGCGTGGGCGAGACGATCGCCGGGCCGGAACACGCGGCAGACCGCGCGTGGTATAGGCAGACCGGGATGCCAGTGTTCGCGTTTTCGGTGCTTGGCCGCGGTCTGATGTCCGGCCGGTTTCGTTCCGATGACCGCGCCGCCGCGAAGCGTCTGCTGGACGGTGCGGCCCGCGAGGGATTCCTGTACGACGATAATCTCGAACGTTTGCATCGTGCGGAGATCCTTGCAAAACGGTTGCATGCGACCGTGCCGCAGATCGCGATCGCGTGGGCGCTGCATCAGGGCATGAACCTGTTCGCGCTCGCGTCGTGCTCCTCCCCCGCAATCATCGACGCCAACGCAGCAGCCACTGAGATCAAGCTCAGCGCCGATCAGGCCGCCTGGCTCAATCTCGAAACCGGTCACTGATCACCGATCCGCATCCGTCAGCCGCACGATCACGGATCAACGCAAGAGACGTCTTCCGCTACCTGACCGACCACGGTCAAGCCGCGACAACCACAAGCGCGCCGCATCATCGGCGATCTGCAGCCACTCTCGTCGCTCTCGTCAACCGCTCACACCAGCGGCGAGCGCGAGTCGAGCGTCAGCACCACGCCCGTCTCGTTCTTGACCCATTCGATCGCCTGTAACGCGGCGATGTTCCATAGTGCGTGCGGGATGCCGCCGAGGTCGGGCTGGTCGGCCCAGAACGTCGCGTCGTCGGGAAACACGGTGACCACCGCGCCTTCCTCGGCGGGCGTGATCATGCGGTACAGCCGCCGAGCCAATGTGGCGACGAACTCGTTGGCCGCGCCGAGCGTTTCGATGATGTGCGGGTCTGCGGTCACCGGCGGGCCGACGATCTCCCACGATTCCACGTCGGCCGCATCCCACTGCGCGGATTCGCCGTCGACCTTGCGTTCCAACGTCACGAACAGCCGAGCGAACTCGCCGGATGTCAGTCCGGTCACCCGCCGCCTCGTCGCCAATTCAATCGGCGTCATTCCGGTCTCCTTATCCTTGGTATTCTGCCGATTCCAGCATACGCAACCCGACCGGCAACCCTCACCGGCACGCAAAACTTGAGTGATATACACTCAAGTTTTTCACTGTGGGTAAAACTCGGGAACATCCTCCGCCGAACGCCTATTGTGTGAGGTGAAAGGACAAGGCAGGAGCTCCACCAAGGGGTTCCGGGAACGGCGACGATAGCCGGCCGGCCGAGTCGGAACGAACCGTAAGGCGGATTCCGAGGGGGCTCCGGCGAGCCAAACCGCTCCACTCCATGCAGCTTTTGTAAGGAGTACCGATTATGGCAATGTTTCCGGCTTTGATGAATGACACGATGTTCTCCGATCTGTTCGACGATCCGTTCTTCGAGGGTTGGCGCAACGCGGACAATGGTTCGGCGGCGGCCGTGATGCCGGCGAACATGATGTCGACGGATGTGCGCGAGACGGACAAGGCGTATGACGTGGACATCGATATGCCGGGCATGAAGAAGGACGACATCAAGCTTGAGCTGAACAACGGTTACCTGACCGTGTCCGCGACTCGCAGCGGCGAGCATGAGGATCACGGCCCGGAGGCTGCGGGGCAGAACAACGGCGAGGACGGCAAGTGCGCTTGCGCTTCGGATGAGGGCAAGTGGCTGCGTCGCGAACGCTACATGGGCACCTGCTCGCGTAGCTTCTACGTCGGCGAGGACGTGAAGGAGTCCGACATTCACGCCTCGTACAAGAACGGCACGCTGTGCATCCAGGTTCCGAAGATGCAGGCCCAGCCGCAGGTCGAAGCCAAGCACCAGATCGCGATCGAAGGCTGATATCCCTTCATTAGGCTAGGTTCCGCCGCCTGACGAATATTGTCCGCACCAACATCCGCGGAGTCCATCAGACGACGGGAAACACAGCCAAGCCTTATTAAGAAATAGGCGGCAGACGGTCATCATCAACTGTCTGCCGCCTATTTTTGTTGGTCATCTTGCGTATTTTGCCCGCTTTCTATTGAATACACGCGTGAAGTTCGTCGAGAAAAGCCGCCGACTCCCATAGTGCGGTGACGGGCAGCGGTTCGCCGTGCCGTGCCTACGCAAGCATGCCACATACGTAAGAATGACCTCTCCCAAATCACACTTTGCGGCATAAACCGGTCAGATATTAAGCATCAGCCAACAGCCCCCTATGTTTTCTACATTACAAAACTAATAAAATATATTGATTTATTCCAATCAACTGATAGAATTTTACATCTATCATAAAGATGCCACTTAACTGAGAACTTTCGGCAAAGGAGGGGAAAGCGCATGCGCATTGAACGTCCTGATTACATGCGCTGGCTGGAACGCTGGCGAGGCAAAGACGTCATCAAAGTCGTCACAGGACTGCGCCGCTGTGGCAAATCCACCGTGCTGAAACTGTATCGGGATCGACTTGCCACGGAAGGAGTGCCAGCCGATCATATCATCTCGATCAATTTCGAAAGCATGGCGGAGAAGTATCCGACGCAGGCGCGGCCACTTTACGATTACATCGTCTCCCGGCTTGCACAAGGCGGAACCAACTACGTGTTCCTCGACGAGATCCAGCACGTCCGGGATTTCGAGAAATGCGTGGACGGACTGTACGTACGCGATGACGTTGATCTGTACATCACCGGATCGAATGCGGATCTGCTGTCCAGCGAGCTGGCGACGCTGCTGACCGGACGATACGTGGAGCTGCGCATGCTGCCGCTCTCGTTCCGCGAATACCGAACTACACGCCCGGAGAACGAATCGGCAGAACGATCCTTCGAACGATACCTGCTCTACGGCGGACTGCCCTATGCGGCGACATTGAACGACGATCAGGCGATCGCCGACTATCTGGGCGGGGTGTTCAACACGATCCTCGTCAAGGACATCGCCCGACGCCATGCAAAGATCAACATGGCCGCGTTCAACGACGTCGCATCGTTCCTCGCCGACAACGCCGGCAACATCACCTCGATCAAAGGCATAGCCGACGCGATGCGACAGATACGACCCAGCATATCGCCCACCACGATCGGTGAGTACATCGCCGCACTGCGGGAGAACTACCTGCTGTTCCGCGCCGACCGGTACGACATCAAAGGCAAGGCCTATCTCAAGACCTTGGAAAAGTACTATCTGGGAGACCCCGGATTTCGCTTCTGGTTTCTCGGCAAAACCTCCGGCGACCTTGGACATCGGATCGAGAACGTGATCTATCTTGAACTGTTGCGCCGGTACAAGACCGTACACATCGGCAAGGTCGGGTCCACGGAAGTCGACTTCTACACGCCCGATCCGGAAGGCGACCACTATTATCAGGTATCGCTCACCGTGATGGATGAAAGTACCCTGGCCCGAGAGCTGCGGCCCCTGCAAACCATCAACGATAACCATCCGAAAACCCTGCTGACCATGGATCGCATCGGCAACGGCAACCACGCCGGCATACGTCAGATCAACATCATCGACTGGCTGCTCCAAAACCGCCAGTAGCGGCTTCCACCATGTCTACAACCGCATCATACTCTTCATACTCACAAATGCGGCGGACTCGACCTCGGGTTGAGCGTATGGAAGGCGCCCGGATAAGCGGCTGGTTTTAGTCCACTTCAGCGTGTGGTGAGAAGCGGACGCCGGCCCGTCCTGCCCGGACTAGTTTTCCGAGCTGAAAGTCAGACCGTTTTGGTTGCTCGGGAAAGGAATGGCAGCACCCCTTCCCAGCAATGGATCAATACCTAGTTATGGGGGTTATCTTTGCGAAAAACTCGGCAATAACCCCCATAACGGCATCTCTCCAGCACTCCAATCCACCGGGCAATTCACCAACATACCGGCAAAACGGCTTCGTTTCAGGCGTGCCAAACATAACGACCGAACCTTGCGCACAGGTTCAGATAGGTGACGACGATCGGATCGCGATAGGACCATTCAGTCAGTCTCAGACGAGGTCATTCTCACGTACGCAGCGTGCTCGCGCAGGTATTCGCGCAAATACGGCACGGCAAAATCAACCCTGCCGTATCCGCGTTCCACGATGACCTGAGCCTCCAACAGCCGAGCACGGTACCGGCTGGCATAGCGAACGTCCTTGCCCATGCGTTGCGCGATGGATGACGTAGAAGAGGGGCCGTTGTCCTGCGCCATAGCGAGCAAATACGTCTTGTCGACGGGCGACAAGCCATCCAATTCCGGCCCGTGCACCGTGTCGCCCAGACGCACCAACGCGCTTGCGACACCGGTTCTACAAAAATCATAAAAATTCATAAACATCTGTCGTCACTGCACGGTCACTGATGCGACCGGCAGCCGCATCGTCAACGAATACTATCCCAAACGCGAGCAGATCCACATCCCGTACCTGCGCGACCCGATGGCCCGCCGCATGCCGGTGATGGAGACGAAGCGCTTCATGCTGCACGGCGAGCTGCCGCCCCGCTACACCATCCAGGACGGGGCCCGATCGTCTCGCTGCAGTAAGCCGACCGGCTGACGCCGAACCCCTCACTGATAGACCGACGCAGCAGGTACGCGTCCACAGCACTCTCGACCAGATGTCCCCGCTTGTTGTGATCAGTCAGCAGCATATCCCGGGTCGGTCCATAGGACACGGTCATCAGCGAAGTGTCATGCACCGCCAGCCTCGGCGAGGATGCACGTCGCTTGATGGTCTTGTCACTGTACTTCTGCACTCCGGTAAGCAGCCCCGCATCGGAAAGCACGTCAAGGTAATGGGCGATGGTCGTCGTATTGCCCACATCATCGAGTTGACCCATGATTTTGCGGTAGGAGAGTTCCTGCGCCGAATATGCCGAACCAAGCGAGAGCAATGCCTTCATGAGCGCAGGTTTGGTAATGCGTTCCAGTCCGATCACATCGTTGAGAATGCTCGGACCGATAATCGCGTCATTCATATACGCAAGCCAGCGATCCCGATCATCGCGCAACGGCAACGAACCAGTCAATACAACAATCAGATTTGCATCATTGTCGCTGTCTGCGTCCCACAAATACCATCATCAGCGTGGTCTTTCATATCATGTCGCATCCCAGACCGTTGATTTCGTGTATTTTTGGCACTACCTATACCGTTGATTTCGTGTAAAATGAGAGATCCGTATGTCGTCGATTTCGTGTAAGGAGTGTGGTTGCGATGCTCAGGCGCAGGATGCTCGACAAGCTCATCGCTTGGAAACACAAAGCGAACGGCCGCGAGGCGCTGCTGGTCGAGGGCGCGAGGCGAGTGGGCAAGAGCACCATCGTCGAGGAGTTCGGACGCACGCAGTACCGGTCACACATCCTCGTCGATTTCGCCCGTCTGCCGCGCGACGTGCGTGACCTGTTCGAGAACCAACGCGACGATCTCGACACGTTCTTCCTCATGCTGTCCACGTACTACCGCACCAGACTGTTCCCCCGGGAGTCGCTCATCATCTTCGACGAGGTGCAGCAGTATCCTCCGGCGCGCGAGCTCATCAAGTACCTCGTGGCCGACGGCCGGTACGACTACGTGGAGACCGGATCGCTGATCTCGATCAAACAGAACGTGACCGGCATCGTCATCCCCTCCGAGGAGCGCAAGCTCAACATGGAACCGCTCGACTTCGAGGAGTTCTGCTGGGCCATGGACGAGGAACTCCTCGCCGACGCCATCCGCATCGCGTTCGACACGCTCTCCCCCTTGCCGGACGCGCTGCACAAGCGCGCGATGCGCCTATGGCGCGAATACCTGTTGGTCGGCGGCATGCCGCAGGCCGTCGCCGCATACGTCGAACACCGCGACTTCGGCGAAGCGGACGACATCAAACGCGGCATCCTGCGCCTGTACAGCGACGACATCGGCAAGTTCGCCGGCGGCGACGCGGGACGCGTGCGCGGCATCTTCGCGCAGATCCCCGGGCAACTGTCCAAACACGAGAAACGGTTCACGCTCGCGTCCGTCAACGCGGACGCGCGCATGCGCGAATACGACGCCGCGTTCTTCTGGCTCGAGGACGCGCGACTGGTGAACATCTGCCGCAACTCGACCGATCCGACGGTCGGGCTCGGCCTGTACGCGAACAACGCGTCGTTCAAATGCTACATGGCCGACACCGGCCTACTGGTCTCGCAGATGTTCGCCGACCGCGAGACCACGCCGGACAACGTCTACCGAGACATCCTGTTCGGCAAGCTCGCGATCAACGAAGGCATGTTCACCGAGAACGCCGTCGCCCAGCAGTTCCGATCGAACGGCCGCGCACTCCACTTCTTCTCACGCAACAACCGCGAGGACGCGGCCAAAACGATGGAGATCGACTTCCTCATCGTGCGCGAATACGACAACGCCGCCATGAAACCGCGCATCAGCCCCGTCGAGGTCAAATCCACCAAACGATACGGCACGTCCTCCCTCGACAAATTCCGCGCACTCTACGGCAACAAACGACTCGGCAAGGAATACGTGATCCACCCACGCCAAATGGAGGTCGACGGCGAACGCATACGCATACCGCTGTATATGGCACACTGTCTGTGAAAAGCCGATGGCGGGCTGCTTTGCACGCTCCAATCGGCAACGCAGCGACAACCACCGGCTTGCTCGGCCTAGTGGGCCTCGGCACAACAGCCTTCTACGGCGGGTTCTAGTGATCGTTGCAACGCTTGGCTGGCTGACGGGGGCCGGGTGAGCGACGGGAGCGCGCGACGCGCGGGCAGGTGGCGTGTCAAGTTTGTGTTTTTCTCCGAGGCGGTGCCGCCGGACGAGTTCAGCGATTCGTTGCTGCTTCTTCCAGGATGGAGACGGCTAACCGGGTAACCGGGGCGCCGTCAGTCGAGCGTTCCGTCAAGCATGTCTCTTGCCGACCATACGGTGAGATTCGATTCGTTGCGTGAACGGGCGGCCCGGGCGAGTTCGTCCGTTTTGACGAAGAGCGCGTAATACCGATTGTCGTACCCGGGAATGAGCCCGGCGCGTGAGCGGAGCGTTGTGATGGTTTGGGCGACGTCGAGATTGTTCTTCCATTTGCATTCGCCAAGCATGATCGTCTTATCCTGCTGATTGGCGGCGATCGCGTCGATGTCAGTCTGTTCGCGGGCGATCGGATCGGTGCCCCACCATTTGCCGAACGTCGTTGCTCGGAACGGCAGAAGTCCCTTCCGATTGGCACGTACAAGCCATTGCCCGCACACGGTTTCGTATTGCTGGCCGACGTACGTGTCCAGGGCCGGGCCGGATATATCCGACAGGACGAGATCGCCGTCTCCGCGCTCGATGCGGTCCGTGTTCGGCCCGACGAACCGGTACCAGAACGCGAAAAACGGATCTGCAAACGACCACAACCCTTTGCGGGAATGAGCTGCATCCTCTCCGAACGGCACGTTCCTCTTGATGAGGCCAAGATCCGACAGGACGCTCAGATATTTGCTGGCCGATGATGACGAGACCAGGCCAGCCTTGCCGGCGATGTCGTTTTGACGTGTGGCTCCCGAACCAATGGCATCCATAACCGAATTGTATACGGCGATATCGCGCAGCTCCTGTCTCAGCAGCATCAACGGTTCCTCATACAGCAAACCACTGGTATCGAATGCGAGGCGTGAGATGTTCTCCTCGTACGACCGGTCTGCGTGAAGCTGCTTGAGGTAGTATGGCGTTCCTCCAAGCGTGGCATAGTATCGGACGATATCCTCGGGTGAGGCGAATGAGATCATGCGCGCCGTGTCAAACACGTCAAACGGTTTGACGCGCATTTGCGCCGTCCTTCGCCCATACAACGGACTCTTATAGCCGAGAACCTCGCTTTCCATGAATCCCTCGTTGCTGCCGCATAGCACCATCATCATATTGGCGTTCTGAAAACCGTGGTCAATGGCCACCTGCAGAATCGACGGCAGCGCCTTCTCGTTCATCGCTGCGTAAGGAAACTCGTCAAACACGAGCAGAATGCGTCGTGAGCTATTCTGACGAACCTTGTCTGCAACGAAGTCAAACGCATCCTGCCACAGCTCGAACGCTGGGCGTGACGCCGGTTCTCCGAAAAAACGGTATATTTCGCGAGAGAAATCCCTTAAATTCGCGGCGGATGTCTGTTGCCGCGCCGTGAACATCAACGTATCCCGCCCGCGTGCGAACTCGTCCAATAACGCCGTCTTGCCTACGCGCCGGCGACCGTACACCACGAGCATCTGGAAATCATCCCGTTCCCACAAATTCTGCATCACCGACAGTTCATGCTCGCGCCCGACAAACATAAGACCTCCATTAGTATGATACTTGTAAGTATCATACTAAATATGTAATATATTCGCAGGCAGTAGTACCAGGTGTGTGCTTCGTGGCATCCCGGGTCCCAGCAATGACTGGCGCGGATGAAGTATTCCGGGTCCGCGCCGCAGGTCTCGGCCTCGTCGCCGGCATTGAAATACTGGCAGACCTTCTTGTCGCGCGCCCAGTCGTCCAATGACGGCGGGAAGTCGAACAGGTCGATGTCGTCGTCCGGCAGCGTTGACTCGTCGAACGACAGATGCGAGTCCAGCCGCGGCGTGACGGCCGGCAAGACCATGACGTTCATGACTACCGTTCCTCCCGTCCTGTATCGCCGCGTATTCGCGACACAACGACTCCGCGGCCTGCCGCACGACACGGCAACGATCCAAGTCACGGGTGAATATTTGTGAGGCTTCTGCTGTTTTCGTGGGTTAGGTTGTTGGTGTTGGTAGTTGGATGTTGAGTCCGCCGCATCTGAGCATGACGAGGCTGATGAGGTTGGTGACGTGGTGGAAGCCGTAGGCCATGCGGATG